>CAMVPV010000221.1 GCA_947169455.1 uncultured Clostridia bacterium
AAAGCAGCTGCTGTGCAGCTCCCGAGCAGGCCGCGGAAACGCCGGAAAAGTCTGAGGACGAATAACACCCGCATTTCAGACCGGGGACAGGAGGTATAGATAAATATGGATCTCTTGAAAAACGATAAGATCGGTAAAACGATCAAGAAAGAGCTTGTACGCGCCATGCTGGAGCGTTCCCAGACCGTGGACGTTGTAGGCTTTTCTTCATCGAACGTCGGATATAAGGACATACAGTATGACGATGTGGAGGAGCTGCTGAACATACCCTATATCAATCATGAGGAAGTTCCGCTGGCGATGGATATATTCAAGCCCAGTATCGAGGACAACCGCGAACTGCCTGTCATCGTGACGATCCACGGCGGCGGTCTGACTATGGGCGACAGGCATATCTCGCGTCCGTTCGGGCGTTTGCTTGCGCATAAAGGGTATCTGGTATTCTCCATCGAGTACCGTCTCGCCCCGAGAGCCAACGTGTGTCAGGAGCTGGACGATGTGTGCGCGGGCCTTGACTGCATAGGCCGGAAGCTCGTGGACTTCGATGTGGATTTCAACCGTATTTACATGGCGGCGGAAAGCTCGGGCGCGTACCTTGCGCTGTACGTAACGGCAATGAAGGATTCTGTCGTTCTGCAAAACGCCATCGGGCACGAAGCGAGCCGTATGCGATTCAGAGCGCTGTACTTAAACTGCGGTATGTTCTACACAAACCGCAACGACCCCTGCGGCTGGATGCTTTCCGAACAGATCTACGGCGATAAGACCACGGACGAGGATTTCCTGCAATATATGGATCCGGAGCACCCGGAGATACTCTATAATCTGCCGCCGGTCATGCTGACGACCTGCCGCGGCGACTTTCTGAACAATTACAGCATAATGCTGCATGACGCGCTTAAAAAGGCCGGAAAGACCTGCAAGCTCATCTACTACCCGGACGATGAGCTTATACACGCATTCCTTACCGTGCAGACCTACCACCCCAGAACGCTCGAAAGCATAGACAGGATGCTCGAATGGTTCGAAGAGCACGCCAAGACCGGCAAGTACGAGACCGAGACGGAGAAGAAGCGCAAGAAGCTGAATACCCGCCTGAAGAACGGCACGGTATGCAAGCAGAACGTAAGCGGCTTTATACGCGAGGTGCGCAGTGCCGATCAGGCACTCCTCAACAGTATCGCCGTGATCGACTGCACGAGGGAGTATACCTACCGGCAGATGTTCGATGAATGGGATAGTTATGCCAGGGTATTTTCTGCGCTGGGAATGACAGCAGAGAACCGTTCGAGGGTCGGGATAGCAGGTTCGATCTCCGCAGAACCGCTGTTTGCGTTCTATGCTCTGAATATGACGGGGGCTTCCGTTTCCATGCTTTCTTACCCGGACTTCCTTCCGACAGGAATGTGGAAGACGATGGTCAAGGCCGAAAAGATGACAGATCTTATTATTTCGGATATCATGGTCACGCCCGACCTTTGGCGTGAGATCATGCAGGCCAGGGAGGAGCTCGGGCTGCGTAATATCATACTTATACATTCGCTTCTGGGCGGTCCCTGCACGGGACCCGCGGAGCTGGTGTTCAACGAATTCAATCATCATGCGCTGAAACGTATGGAGGGCACTGTCTTTATGGACGACCTCCTGGTGAAATATCCCGATGCAGAAATATACGCCGCCAAGGCAGACCCCGAGCGTCTCGCGCTCATCACCCACACCTCCGGTACGACTAAGGGGACGCGCAAACCGCTGCCCTTTACCAATTTAGCAGTAAATATCTCTGCTGCGGATTATATGCAGGGGCAACGCTCTCTGATACTGGGCAATTCCGCACACAGCCGACTTCGTGTTGCGCCGAGCTTTGATTTCAGCTCGTTCTTTAATATGTGCGGTCTGATAAATTCATCTCTGACGTCCGGCGATACCGTCGTGCTTACGTTCTTCGGATTCCTGCACCCGAAATTTATCCGTGCTGTCAAGTATTACAAGCTGAATGTCATATTCACGTCCGGATTCATGCTGGACAGGTGGATGCAGACGGATGACCCCGGGCATATCGATTTCTCAACGATCACAAACTTCGGCTGCGGCGGTTCGTATATACCCCAGGACAAGCTCAGGAAGTACAATGAATACATCAAAAAGAATGGCTGCCGTGTTTCGATCACCCGCGGCTACGGTATGTCGGAAACAGGCGGCGAGCAGCTTGCGCTCTCTCCCGACTGCGTGGAGGATATCCTGGGTTATCCCATCAATAAGGATAACTACCGTATCCTTGACGAGAATGACGGGCAGTTCTACACGCTTGACGACGGTCTGCGCACCGGCGTTTTGTATGTTGCTTCCGGTTCGCTTTGCAGCAACACGCTTGATGGTGAGGAGCTGTTCGAGTTCACGAAGATCGACGGGCGAGACTTTATATGCACCAACGACCTTGTCCGTCTGAATGAGGACGGCAGCCTTTCCTACGCAGGCAGAGCCGACAGGTACTTTGTCAATAACGAGGGCATACGCTTTGACCCCGGCGTTGTGGAGGTAAGGATATCCTCACAGCCCTGCGTGGCACAGTGCGCGGTGGTGCCGGTACTGGATAAGCGTATCCACGATACGGTGCCGGTTCTCTATATCATTCCGGAGGAGAAGGGTGAGAAAGCAGCCGAGCAGGTGCGTCAGGCGCTGGTGAACGTCTTTGTCACCGAGGGCGGCATCAACGCAACAAATCTGCCGTCGCAGTTCGTGCTGGTCGATGAGATACCATGCAACGCCAGCGGAAAGATCGATATCTACCGCATAACCCGCGACCGTCTGAAAGGCAAGGCGTACAATATCGTTCCGGTCAAGGAGGAGAACGAGCTGACGGACATCAGCATCGAGGAGGTAGGCGAGCTCAACAGCATTACCGCAGGTATCCTGCCGGACGGCAGGGCGGAGGGCTCGGCACTGGCCCTGTACGATATGTTCAATGTGCCGCAGAATAATTCAGGCGATACCAGTGCGTTCAACCCCTTTGAGCTTCCGAAGCTATTCAGCAAACCCGGCAAAGGCAAGAAGAAAATGGATATCAAGCCGCCCGAAAAGCTGATGAAGTCCGCTACAAAGATCATGGGTAAATTGTACAAAATGAAAGACTTTGACCATTATTTTGAGATCTGATGGAGTGAAAAACTTTATGAATAATATGTTTGATATGTCGAAAATGCAGAACCCGTTTGCTTTTATGCAGCAAATGGGAGCTGCCGCAAATCCGTTTACTATGATGCAGAATTTTGATCCTATGGCATTTATGACCGCAATGAAGCCGAATCCCGAAACAGGTACAGCCGCATCTGCCGACGGGGCGCAGACGCCTGAGCCGAACGGCTGGCATATCCCAAATATGTTCCCGTTCCCGCCGATGGGCGCTTCTATGCCGGGAATGAAGCCGTTCTGCTCTATGCCGAATATGCCCGGAACGGACCCGGCGCAAATGATGTTGAACATGACAGTACAGTTCATGCAGCCCTTTATGTCTATGATGATGATGCAGTCCATGATGATGAACAAGTTCATACAGAACATGAACTCGTACGGAGCACAGGCGCCCTGCGAAAATGAAGAAGCCAAGCCGCAGAGCAACGTTTCCCTGGGCGGTATGCAGATATCTCCGGAATTGCTGCACAAGCTGCTTTCGATGGACGTTTCCCCTGAAAGCCTTAATGTGCTCCAGAAGATTCTGGACTTATTGTTCAGTGCATATTCAAAGCCAAAGAAAGAGAAAGCAGATGAATGATGATGCGGACTATTCGTTCACGCCGGGCTTGATGATACGCATTTTGTCAAGGTAGCCTACCATGAGGGGCTTGTGCCTGCGGAAACGTGGCTGAGAGTGC
>CAMVPV010000222.1 GCA_947169455.1 uncultured Clostridia bacterium
CGAAGAGGGTCTGTTCGCCGTGTTTTATGCTGTCGCGGACGCCCTGACGGGTGATATTCTCATGCTCAGCGATCTCCGCGAGCGAAAGATCCTCATTATAATACAGCTCGATGAAGCTGCGCTGTTTTTCGGTGAGCACGGCGCCGTAATAATCGAGCAGAGCCGATATCCGGACATTCTTTTCAAGTTCAGCCATATCAAGCCCTCCCGTCATCCGCAGCGTGTAAGCATTATCACTTTACACATTATACAACATTATAAAACCGCTGTCAAGGGTTTTGGTGACGAAAATTACATTTCAGTAACTTTTATCTGATATCACAAAATTGCAGCGTATTTTTATACAACATATACAAAAGCAGCGGAGTGCATATTTCCGCCGGAACGTGAAAAAATATTCATGAAAACCAAAGGAGGTCTTTGCATGAACATCACAAAACAGGAATATGCACAGATGATTAAGCAGGCGTCACCGGGTTCGCACGTATTGCGCGACACCGCAAAGGCGTTTCTCATCGGCGGGGGGATATGCTTTGTCGGACAGCTGCTGTTCAGCGCGTTCAGCTTTTTAGGTATGGATGAAAAGACAGCGGGTATATGTGAGACTGCCTCGCTGATCTTCATAAGCGCGCTGCTCACCGGCACGGGGATATACGAAAAGCTCGCAAAGCACGGCGGAGCGGGAACTCTCGTCCCCGTCACCGGCTTTGCGAACGCTGTTGTCTCCCCCGCGCTTGAATTCAGATCGGAGGGCTTCGTTATGGGGCTCGGCGCGAAGATATTCATCATCGCGGGGCCTGTCATCCTATACGGCACCGCCGCTTCGGTGCTGTACGGACTGATATACTTCCTCACCCGCTGACTGCCGCACATCACCGGCAGGTCAGATCACGGGGATCCGGACGGTTCACCGGAGGGTTCACCGCTGCTGCCGCTGTCCTTTACGTGTGACGGCGGAGCCTCCTGTGTCGGCGATCCGAAATCGGGCGATCCTCCCGAGGATCCGCTCGGAGCGGCTGACTGTATTACCGGCTGCTGATCCGAACCGACGGCGGTTATGGGCGCCTGTGTCGTTGTTTCAACTCTCGGTGCCGCGGTCGTGACCGTTGTCTCCGCAGCTGTTGCAGCAGTCTTTCTCGTCTGGGTGGTACCTGCAGTCGTAACTGTCGTAGGAACAGTAGTTACCGTGGTCTGTCTGGTAGTCTGTGTAGTGGTGACCGTCGTGGTCGTGGTCGGAACAGTAGTGGTCGTAACGGTCGTAGTCGTCGGCGCCGTTGTGGTCGTCGCGCGGGTAGTGGCGCGGGTAGTGGCGCGGGTGGTCGCAGCCGTTGTTACCACGGGCGCAGCGGTCGTAGTCACCGCTGTTGTAGTGGTGGGAACGGTCGCCGTCGTCGTTTCTGTTTCGGTAACGGGCACCGTGGTGACTTCCTCTTCCGTTTCCTCTGTCTCATCGGGAGTTGTTTCTGCAGGATCCTCCGTTTCGGGCTCTGTCGTGACCGTCGTGGTCACGGAAGTGGTCGTTTCGGAGCTCTCCTCAGTTTCGGGAGCAGCCGTTTCCGATACTGTATCTGTATCGCTGCCGCCATCGCCTGCAGTATTCACTGCCGCGATGACATTATTCTTCACTTCATCCGAGAACATGATGTCCTCTGCCTTTATCGCGTCGTAAAGCTCTGAAAGCGCAGCATACGGCACATCATTGTAAACTATATCCACAGCGGGGTCTTCGCCTTCGCCTGCGGGTACATATCCGCCCTGCCCGTCCGGCAGCACAAAATATGAATTTCCGTCTACGGAGGCGTCCTGACCGCTCCCGTCAGCGGGGTCGGTCTTTACATAGATGCATTTGCCCTCTCCCGCAAAGGACGCATCTCCCTTGGGAGCATCCTGCGCATCGAGGAGCTGTGCCTTTACCGTGCCGTGGAACACCTGCAGCACTGTTATGTAGGAGCCGTCCGTCTGCTTGCTCACGGCGGTGCGGAAGCTTGTCCCGCGCACGGACATCGCAGCCTTCGGGGAGATCACCTCGTAGGATGAGCCTTCCGAAAGCGGTCTGGTTATCTCACTGAGCACTGCACCGCTCTTCACGGTTATGCTCGTCAGATTGTTATACGGTGTACCGGACGCGACCAGCCATATCTCAGTCTCAGGCTCCACCAGCATGGATTTGTTGTCATCCATGCTCAGGCGGATATTGCCGTCAGAATATGTGAACAGCGAATCGCCCGATTCGAGGTTCATCCCGGTATATGGGGCTATATCCCCCACGCTGCCGCGCATGACCTTTCCGCTGCCGCTGATCTCGCAGATCTTTACGGAGCGGTAACGTTCACTGCCCTCCGGCTGTCTGCTCAGGATAAGCGCCGCCGCCACGACAGCAGCTGCGGCAAGTACTATCAGCGAAGCAATAACAGCCCTGCTCCGCAGCAGATTTGATAAATTCATAAAAATAACACATCCTTGGATAAACGTATATATGTATGCCTGTTACGCAAAGCCGCAATACGGTCCTGCAGAGGGGGCATGGATGAAATGCCGTCAGCAGCGCCTGTGCCCGGAATGACCTTCGGGACTTTCCGATACAGCGCACAGCATAAGACAATAACATTATATACCATATATAAAAAAAAATCAAGCTTTTTGAAACGAAAAATCAAAGAATGGTGTTTTATCTGATACGGTTTTCTTTCCGGATGCCGTTCAGTCCGTCAGAACTCAATTTGCAATATTTTTCATACAGCAAAAAATTCACCGTGAGAACTGCCTCACGGTGAATCATTATTGTCTGTCTCCGGAACAGATCACAGCTCGGCTATGACCTCTACCTCGACCTTTACGCCCTTGGGGAGCTTTGCGACTTCCACGCAGGAACGTGCGGGCTTGCCAGTGAAATAATCTCCATATACCTGATTGAATGCAGCGAAGTCATTTATGTCGTCAAGGAAGCATACTGTCTTTACTACCTTGTTAAGGCTGCTGCCTGCCTCTGCGAGAACAGCTTTCAGATTTTCGCATACCTGCTTTGTCTGTGCTTCGATGCCCTCTGCTTCAACATTTCCGGTAGCGGGGTTTATCGCTATCTGTCCGGATGTGAAAACGAGTCCGCCTGCCTTGACAGCCTGCGAATAGGGACCTATCGCGTCGGGTGCGTTCTTTGTGTAAACCTTTTCCATAACAATTACTCCTTTATATCATATATTTACTAATTTATAGCCCTTTTCGAGAAGTGCCGTGCGTATGATGTTGATATGCTCGAAATCTCTCGTTTCAAGCACCATGCGCAGGTAGCAGCCGATGATATCCGAGCCCTCGTTCGCTCTCTCGTGGTGTATCGAAATGACGTTTCCGCCCTTGTCCGCAATGATATCCGACACGCCCTTCAGCTGACCCGGCTTGTCGATGAGCTCCACGCAGAGCTGCGCGGTGCGTCCGGATGTGAGGAGACCTCTCTTTATCACGCGGGAAAGTATCGTAACATCGATGTTTCCGCCCGATACGAGACATACGACGTTCTTGCCCTTGATGTCCGGTATCTTGTCGAACATGACAGCCGCCACCGAAACGGCTCCCGCGCCCTCTGAGATCAGCTTCTGCTGCTCGATGAGCGAAAGTATCGCTGCGGCGATCTGATCGTCGCTTACAGTAACTACTTCATCGACATACTTGCTTACATACTCAAACGTATGCTCGCCGGGCTCCTTGACCTTGATGCCGTCCGCAATGGTCGATACATCATCGAGACATTCTATCTTCTTGTCCGCGAGCGACTTCACCATGCTCGGAGCACCCGCCGCCTGAACACCATATACCTTTATCTCGGGGCGCAGGTTCTTCAGTGTGAAAGCAACGCCGGAGAT
>CAMVPV010000223.1 GCA_947169455.1 uncultured Clostridia bacterium
ATAAGGATATCCGCATCGCGCGCGGTATCGTAAAATGTCTCGAACTGTATGTTCATCGTAGAAAGCTCATTCTCATCCACATTGAGATCATCCGCCGTGAAGATATACCTTCCGCCCGCAAGACCTATCATTATCGAAACATAATCTCCGGGCTTGCGGATATTCACATAGCCCGCAGGCGTCACGCTGAAAAATGCGGCGGTCTTTTTCTCACCGTCAGGTATCTCCGTGAGCGCATTTTCGCGGAACACCTTTGTCTTTTCGGCGAATATCCTCTCGGCTTCCTCCGTCCTGCCGGTGATGACCCCGTACAGCTTTATCCATTCCATTCTGCCGAGCGGATGGCTCTCATAGCTCGAACGCTCGGTGAGCACCGTTATCCCCAGAGATTCAAGCTTTTCCTTGGTTTCGGGGCTGTGATATATCATTGTGGATTCAATCGCGAGCGTGCAGTTTTCCTCGGTAAGCAGTTCATAATCCGGAGCGCTGTACTTTCCCGCGTATAACAATTCCCCGCTCAGGATATCATCGCGGACGTAGGGCAGCGACCAGCTGTCCGCATCGGTGGAGGTCATCGTCACGGGGGATGCACCTCCGAAGGCATAGAAAAGATCCATAGCCGATGACGCCGCAAGGTAGATATTCTCCACGGGCTGACGTATCACCGCCGCGCCCGGTACATCGGGGATGTTTTCCGCATCGGGCGGCACGACCACAAAACGGTCGTCACCTATGGTTATGAGCGAACAGCCGCCGTCAAGCATATCGACCGCGAACTGATCGGCATATCCGAGTTCCATGCTGCCCGTGACCCTGTACGCGGGCGCTTCATCGGGCGGAGCAACGCCGCCCTGTGCACAGCCCGTAAAGATCACTATGAACGATAATAAGATCAGAAAGTATTTTTTCATTCCGTATATTCCGATATCGTCGCCGAATCAAAATAAAGCGTATATTCTATCTCATAGGGAACGCTCATCGCGGTGGTATCTGCATGGACAGCAAGTGCGGTATCGAAGCTCTCGACCGGTATCTCAAACACCGAATTGCCCTCGGTATTCACCGGAAGATATTTTTCCCCGCCCACTATCATGTAATCATACTTGTCGCTGCTCCACCTTATCTCTGCGGTGATGTTTCCGTCCTGCACGGTGATGTGTGCGGGTGAATCGACGCTTGCCCTGCCGGAGCCGCCCGAAAGCGTCACAGCGGCGGTGTATTCACCATCGGCAAGGCCGAGCGTTTCCGCAGTGACGAGCGTCCGCTCCACCGCGCCCGCGGGCAGCGAAGCCGACATCAGCGCGACTTCCCTGTCGTACCATTTTTCCTTTTTCACCGAGAAAGCCGCAAGTGAAAATCCCTTGTCGAGCGCCTCAACGGGGATGTCGAAATAGTATCCGCCGTCTGTCTCGGGCCGCTCTATCGCGTTATCCGGCTCGGCAGCCGCTTCTTCGGCGGTGCCGGTGTACAGCTTTCCATAAGCCGAGCCGTCGAAATACAGCCGCGCAGTCACGCTGTCGGATACCTCAAGGGTGCAGTCCGCTACCCTGAACATCGACGAGCTCGAACGCACCTCGACGTGCTCATAGGTACCCTTTGCTATCTTATCGGCGGGCACGGGTTCGGTGCCTTCGGGGACAACCGTTTCGGCGGCTATCGTCTCATCGCCCGAAGCCACAGCCGCAGGCGATGATGTTTCCTCCGCCGATGTTTCCGTTATTTCCGCTGCCTTCTCTGTATCTTCCGGTGTTTCTGCGGTCGTTGCCGCCGATGTTGCCGCAGAGGTCTGCACATCATCTGTTCCGGCGGCACAGGAGCACAGCACCAATGCCGACAATAATATCAATAATCTCTTCATAAATACTGTTCTCCCGTGCCTTCTGCAGATGATCATTCTATCCCTGCAACAGCCGCAGCCGCATGATCCTTGTATATCTCCCTTATCGCTTCATTCTCGCCGAGCCCGCGGAGTACGCACTCGACCTCATAGCCCTCGTTCTCAAACGCGGTCTTCCACGAATCATCCTCGTCGCCTGCCATATCGTTGTTGGCGTGGTCGCCCGCAACTACCATGAGCGGTTCCAGTACGACACGGGTATAATTGCCCTCCGTCACCTTTGCGATAACATCATCAAGTGAGGGAGTAGCCTCGACCGTGCCTATATAGTAATTGTCAAATCCGTCAGCTGTGAGCATATCCTGCATCTTCGCATATATTCCGTTCGCCTCATGCTCGGTGCCGTGTCCCATGAATACTATCGCGGTGTTTCCGTCGTCATAATCCTTTGTCCAGTCGGTTATGGCAGTTTCAACGCGCTTGAAATCGTCGTCCGATGTAAGGAGCGGCTCCGAGAATACTACCTTGTCGAATGCGTCCGCATAACCGCCGACCTTCTCAACTATCTCATCGTACTCTATGCCGTGCATGAGATGAGTGGGCTGTATAACGAGCACCTTTACGCCGTTATCTACCGCCCTCTGCAGAGCCGCGTCGATATCATCGATAAGGATGCCGTCCCTGCGCTGTACGTGGTCGATTATGATATTTGCGGTAAATCCGCGGCGCACGGAATAATCCGGAAAAGCAGCTTCAAGATCACCCTCGATAGCGCCTATCGTAAGGCGGCGGCTGTCGTTGAAGCTCGTTCCGAAGCTGAGCACGAGCAGTTCTTTTTCGCCGATGCCGTCCTCATTGCGCACCTTATCGAGAGAAGCGTCGCCTGTATCGTAATTTTCCTCGTCCTCTTCCTCTTCTTCCTCGGCTGCGGCAGTTTCATCGGCAGCCTCTGTCTCGGAAACGGTGGTCGTCTCCTCCGCTGTTGTTGTTGTCTCGGCGGCGGTCGTGGTCTCCTCGGCTGCTGCGGTAGTTTCTGCTGTTGTTTCGGCAGCCGTTGTCTGGGCGGCTGTTGTCGATGCGGGTGCTTCAACGGGAGCACTGCCGCAGGCGGTGAGTGCGGCGGCAAGCAGTACGCTTACAGCTGCGATTGACATTTTTTTCATGACAATACATCCTTTCTGAAAAGGAGGTATGAAACGCAAAACGCCCCTTTTACGAGAAAAGAGGGCATTGCAGACGGACCCTGCCGTATGTCCCGAAAAAATCAGGAACGGAGAGCCTGTTAACAGTACGATCAATACCTCGTGATCTGAATTTCGCAAAGAAATTCTGTACCAACACAGCGGCAGGTTTCCCGGCTTATGGATCATCACGACGCACCGACCTTCCCGGTCTCCCAGTGGTTCCACGCAAAAAGCGCAGTCCGGTGCGGCATTCCCCAAATACGGTGACGAGATCGTGCAGGATTCTGACCTGCTTCCCTTTTACCCTTCGGCCCTGCGGAAAAAAACCGCAGTCGGAGGCACCGCCTGTTATAGATTATTTTTGTTCATGAACATTCCTATCGTACCACATTCCGCCGCAAATTGCAATACCCCGCGCCGTATCTTTTACATTCTCCACAATTTATATGGGTATTTACAGCGGATTTTATGCGGTCTTGCGGGCGACCCGCTGCCCGTCCCGCGTCTTTACTGCTTTCCAACTGTTACGTTACGACCGCGTTTTTTATAGAAAAGCCGCCGCTATAGATCAACGCTGTAATACAGCAGAGCATTACATATCGCCGCCGCGACAGTACTTCCGCCCTTTCTTCCCATAGCTGCGATGCACGGTATCCCCGAAGCGCGGAGCAGCTCCTTTGAATGCACCACGTTCACAAATCCCACAGGCACGCCGATAACGAATTCCGGGCGGAATTTTCCCGCTTCGTAAAGCTCGCATATGCGCATGAGCGCGGTGGGAGCATTGCCGACTGCGTAAATTATCCTCCGCCCGAGCGCCGCCGCCTTATCCAC
>CAMVPV010000224.1 GCA_947169455.1 uncultured Clostridia bacterium
GTATGCTCCAACAAGGGCGGAAGGGGTCATCAATATATCTCAAAACTGCGTGAATCGGATTTCCTCTATGCGGAACCCGCTGTGGAAGTGGCAAAGGGAAGCGGACGTGAAGGCAACTGTCTGTTCAAGTACAAAGGAAAATATTATTTCTGTGCTTCGGATCTTCACGGCTGGAACTCCTCTCACAGCTATTACATGGTCGCGGATAAAATTACGGGACCTTATTCTTCGTGGAAAGTCATGGACGGCACCGATGAGGATTTCTCATATGTAACACAGACAGGATTTTTTGTGACCGTAAAAGGCAGCAAGCAGGAAACGGTTCTTTACTGCGGTGACCGCTGGAGCGATTTTGCAGGCAACGGTATAGGATATAATCAGTGGGTGCCGCTGACCGTGAACGGCGATAACGTAAAATTCAATTCCCTGAGCGAGTGGAATTTCAATGCTCAGACAGGCGAATGGAGCGTTGGAGCGGGAAACAATTACTGTCTCAATCCCTCTTTTGAAGCCGACCGTGTATCTCAGACTACTCTCGCGGGCTGGAAAACCTCGGGTACGGGCAACAGCAATAAAAAGGGCGGTCATACCGGCAACTGGTGCGCTCAGCAGTGGAGCGGCAGCGCATACACCGCCGCTCTCACACAGGATGTGAATGTTCCAAACGGTACATATGATCTCAAAGCATGGGTCAAGTCTACGGGCGGTCAGAAATCGGCGATGATCTACACACGCAATTCAAGCGGTGACAAGATCTTGAACCTGAACAAAAAGATTGACAGCTGGACACAGGTGGCGATAGATAATATCCCCGTTAAGGACGGAAAGATACAGATAGGCATATATTCCGATGCCAATGCGGGAAACTGGCTCATGGTCGATGACCTTACCCTCAAACGCACCGATGCTTCGTCCGAACAGATCATGCCCGAGCCTGAAAAGATACCCGACGGAAAGTACATCAAGTCCCTTACGGTCAATGACAGCGAAAACTCATCGGATTGGTCTGTACAGAACGGCATAGACAGCGGAATGGAAGTATTCGGCGACAGAAAAGTCAAATTCACATATGTTCCCGAACAGCTCAAAGGCGCGGAATGGATAAGGACTGCCTGCGATTCCAAGAGATTCGGAAGTGAGGAAGCCTCTTTTAAAGCAGGTGCCGATATTACAGCCTTTATCGGTGTTGATACAAGAGCCGAAGCAAATGCGACATCGTGGCTCTCGGGCTGGACTAAGACAAACCTCACACTTGTTGATGACGGCAATCCCGTAGTCACCTACAATGTCTATAAAAAAGATGTGAAAAACGGCGATGAAGTAAAGCTCGGTGCGGTGAATATGAATGCCGCGGTCAACTATGTTGTCATGGCAAAGCCTTACGACCCGAATGCCGATTATACTCCGACTTCCGTATATCCCAAGATAACGAATGTAGAGTACAACGAGAGGTATCATCAGATAAGATTCACATGGGAACCCGTTGAAGGTGCGGCGAATTACGGCATCGCGGTATACCTTGCAGGCAAATGGAGATTGCAGACACAGGATATCCCCGCTTCTGCCACAAGCTACACCACCCCCAAGAACCTGACTCCCGGCAATACCTATAAGATAGCTGTTGCCGCTAAAGTAAACGGCAAATGGACAACGGAAAAGTCAACCAAACACGCTGTAACCGTTACGGTAAAATAATCGGCTTACAAAACAATCATAAACACTCCTGAAAATCCTCTCTCTGAAAGCAAGAAACCGACAGCGCTCAGTCTGTCGGTTTTTTGTTTTCTTTTCTGTACGCCGCGGGGGTCATGCCTGTTTTTTCGCGGAACAGCTTTACAAAATGCGAAGCGCTGCTGTATCCGCACATTTCGGCGATCTCCTCAACTTTTATATCCGTTGCGGAAAGCAGTTCGCAGCTGCGGAGTATGCGGCTGTCGATTATATCCTTTATCATCGTTGAACCGAAAGCATCAGTGTAAAGGTGCTGAAAGCGTGAGCGGCTTATGCCGAGTTCGGCGGCAAAAAGCTCCGCGCTCCATTCCTGTTCGGGCCATCGGAAGACAGATTCCCTGTTCCAGAGTAGTTCGGGCATATGTTTTGTTTCGGTGAGGTAGGTATCACTGTATCTGAATCGCTCCTGTTCGTTCAGTTTATAGAGCATTATCCTGAAATAGAGAGTGACTATATCGTGCTTGTTGGTATGCGCGGAATAGAACTCAAAGCAGATATTCCGCATTATGGCGGAGACCGCATTTACTTCTCCTACATAAACAGGTCTGTTCAGAGGTATTGAAAGCTCCCCGATAAGCCGCATATCCTCTTCGTCGGGAAAGAAGTGGAGCCAGTCGTCAATATATTCTCCGTTGTCCGCACGATAATATATCGGAGTGCCGAGAGAATAAATGATATAAGAGCCTGCTTTTGCGTGTATCTCCTCACCATCTATGCGGAATACTGACGGAGTTTTGATAATCAGCATCAGCCAGTCCCCCGAGCCGTCGGGTCTGTCAATGACAAATTTTGCATTATGTATATGATGATATCCCGCACACAAGCATTTCATACATCTCACCTCTATGTAATTATATCATAATTGCCGCCCGACTGTCAATAAAAATATTGCATTTTTGCTGAAAAAGCAGCACGAATCCGCATTGACAGAAAAACGGTCATGGGTTACAATTAAATAAAGGAAATGCGGAAACGGGGAGGTATGTATTATGAATGCAAAAGGAAGATTTGGTATTATCATGCCCGAAATAAACAGTCCCCTTGACCACGAATTCATAGAGGGTGCATTTGCACAGGCACAGATACTCGGTTATGATATCATTGTCTATACAGGCGTTTTTAATTCTATACGGGAACTGCGCTATGATGCATATGTATCGGGGATTGAAAACATTTACACGCTTATAGACACTCAACAGCTTGACGGTATCATTTTCGCGGCGGAGCGTTTTCATACACAAGAGGTCATCGACAAGATAAAAGGCTATATCGCACAGATGGATACTCCCTGCCTTATTCTCGGAGGAGATTCTACAAAATCCGTATCTATGGAGGCTGATGAATACGGCAGTATGTACCGTATCACAAGGCACATGACAGATGAACACGGCTGCAAAAAGCTGTACTGTCTTGCAGGTATCCCGGATCACAGATCGTCTGAAGAGAGGCTTCGCGGTTTTAAAGATGCGTGCAGAGACTGCGGTATAAGCATATCCGAAAATGATATATTCTACGGCTATTTCTGGAAAGACATACCCTCACAGCTCGGAAAGGATATAGCGGACGGCAGTATAGAATGTCCCGATGCTGTTGTGTGCTGTAATGATGTCATGGCTGTATCGGTCATAAACGCTCTTTCCGAAAACGGCATAAGAGTACCCGAAGACGTTAAGGTGACGGGTTTTGATGGCGGCTGGGACAGTTTGATATGTCAGATCCCGATCACGACCGTAACAGGACGTGATAAACAGTTCGGGGCTGATGCAGTCTGCCGCCTTTATGCTATGGCTGTCGGAACTATGCCGAAGCAGGAGCTTTTCTCGCAAACCATACGTTATGGCAGAAGCTGCGGCTGCTGCAAAGATATTGCTATGGAGCCTCACCTTATCGACATGATACTGCGTCGCAGAGAAAAACGCACATTCATTGCCACCGACTTTATCCACCGTATGTCCGAGGCTTCAACTATCGGAGAACTCAGCGAACGGATAGACGAGGTAGGACACATTTTCGGCGGCGTGAACTGGCTGGATATATGCCTTTGTGATGACTGGCAGGGTGACAGCAATAATCCCGATAATTTCAGCCTGTTCCAGTCCGGCTACAGCCTGACCCAACT
>CAMVPV010000225.1 GCA_947169455.1 uncultured Clostridia bacterium
GCTTTCATTCATCGAGGTGAAGAGTACTGTCGGTGCGCGGGATGATCTCGGGCGCCCGACCACCGCAGCGATAGACAACAAGCGGAACTTCATGGAGTATCTGGGTACTCTGTGACGCCGCTGCGCCTGCCCCGGGTATATTCCCCGGGGTGTTTTTTTGCGGAACATTTCCTGCATGGGATACGGCGCCCGCCGCAATATGATCTCGGTGCAATTCGTAATGTGAGGTGATGCCGGTTGAAGATAGACAGGCTGATAGGGATACTTTCGATACTCCTGCAAAAGGACAAGGTGACATCCGCCGAGCTCGCGGAAAAGTTCGAGGTATCGCGGCGCACGATACTGCGCGATATAGAAACGCTGAATATGTCGGGGATACCCATAGTCTCCGGGCAGGGTCAGGGCGGCGGCATTTCGGTGATGGAGGGTTACAGGATAGACCGCACACTGCTTTCCTCCGATGATATGCAGGCGATACTTTCGGGACTGCGCAGCCTTGACAGCGTGAGCGGGTCGAACCGCTGGCGGCAGCTTATGGAAAAGCTGTCCGCCGGGAGAGCAGCTTCTGTAAATGCGGACGACCATATCATCATAGATCTGTCCGGCTGGGACAAAGCGAAGGTATCTGACAAGATAGAGCTGATAAGGAAAGCTATGGAACAGCGGCATATCGTAACGTTCCGATATTTCTCACCGGGCGGCGAGAGCCTTCGGCGCATCGAGCCGTATCATCTGATATTCCAGTGGTCATCGTGGTATCTGTGGGGCTTCTGCACCGAACGCAATGATTACCGTCTGTTCAAGCTGAGCAGGATGACGGAGCTTATGTGCACCGATGAGATATCCGGGGAGAGGGACGTTCCGGAATACACCTGTGACAAGCTGCGCCATACGAAGGGCGAGATAACCGCAAAGGTGAAGTTCGATATCTCGGTGAAGTGGCGCATCATAGATGAATTCGGCGCAGAATTCGTGAAATACGACGACAGCGGGGATATACTTCTGGAGTTCACATGGTCGGACGAGCAGACATTTTTCGATTATATAGTCACGTTCGGAGGCAGTGCGGAAATAATCGAGCCGCAGGAGTACCGCCGCGATTTTGCGGAGCATATAAAAAAAATACTTTCGCTGTATGAAACATGACATACTGATGTCACATTCGGGGTGATACAATGTACATATAAAACATCAGGAGGTATGTACAATGCAGTATGAGATCACAGAACTGAAAGAAGCAAGGATAGCGGGATATACCGCCCGCACGGACAATTCTTCCCCCGATATGGGCGCAGTGATAGGCGGGACATGGCAGAGGTTCTTTTCGGAGAACGGATATGCGGCTCTGCCCGGCAAGGTGACCGGAAAGACGATGGGCATCTATACCGATTACGAGAGCGATGAACACGGCGGATATACCTTCATGGCGGGCTGCGCCGTGAGCGGTGACGTGCCGGAAGGCTTTGAGGTGCGCACTCTGCCTGCCGGAAAATACGCAAAATTCATTGTGCGCGGGAATATGACAGCGGCGGTCGGTGAATTCTGGCAGAAGCTGTGGCAGATGCAGCTTGACCGCACATATATATTTGATTTCGAGGAATATCAGAACGCAGATGCTGAGAACTGCGAGATACACATATATATCGGGATAAAGTGAGAGGTGTTTTGAAATGAGCGGTATCATCAGAAAAGACGTCAACGAGGAATGGGCGCACTCGGGAATAATAAAAGCAGGAGAATTATGCTTTGTGAATTACTGCGCCGGAAATGTGGGCGGCACGGTCGAAGAACAGATAAACGGCGCGTTTGATGAAATGGAGCGCCGCCTTGCGCTGTTCGGTCTGACGCTTGAAAATGTCGTGCAGATGGACTGTCTGTTCCGTGATGTGTGGAATATCCCCGTAATGGAGAAGGTAATAAAGCAGCGCTTCAACGGGAAGTATCCCGTGCGCAAGTCGATACAGACCGAGTTCGCCCATGTTGGCGGAGCGGACGGACTTCAGTTCCAGGCAGATGCGGTAGCATACTGCGGATGAAAGGAGAAGCGTATGGATAATTTTGAAAAACTCTGGAGCGATATCGGCAGCAGCAGGGTCATGGTGCTCTCCACCTGCGCAGATAACAGGGTGACCTCGCGCAGTATGAGCGTTGTAGTCATCGGCGGAAGGTTTTACTGCCAGACGAACGAGAACTATCTCAAGTGCAGACAGATAAAGGATAACCCGAACGTATCACTCTGCTTCGGGAACTTTACCGCCGAGGGAACGTGTGCCGTAAGGGGAAAGCCGCGTGACGACACAGCTTTCATGAGCGCAATGGAAAAGGCATATCCCGATGCTGTGAAGCGGTGGTCGTCGCTGCCGGAGGAATGTATCCTTGAGATCACTCCGGTGCTCATAAAGTCGTGGATATACGAGAACGATCTGCCGTACATCGAAACGTGGGACTTTTCGGACGGTACATACAGGAAGGAGCGCCAGTGATGGCTTTCGATTTCAAGAAGGAATACAAGGAATTCTATATGCCGCCGAAAAAGCCTGTGATAGTTACCGTGCCGCCGATGAATTATATCGCAGTGCGCGGCGAGGGCGACCCGAATACCGAGGGCGGAGAGTACAAGCAGGCGATAGGTCTGCTTTACGGGATAGCCTTCACGATAAAGATGAGCAGGAAAGGCACGCATCAGATAGAGGGCTATTTTGATTACGTAGTGCCGCCGCTGGAGGGTTTCTGGGAGCAGGACGGCGTACAGGGCATCGACTATGCGCACAAGGAAAAATTCAGATGGATATCGCTCATACGGCTGCCCGATTTTGTAACAAGGGACGATCTTGAATGGGCGGTCGGCGAAGCATCACGGAAGAAGGGCGGGGACTTCTCAAAGGTGGAATTTTTCACCTGCGACGAGGGCTTGTGCGTGCAGTGTATGCATATCGGCTCTTATGATGACGAGCCCGCGACAGTTGAGCTGATGCACAGCTTCATGGAACAGCAGGGGTATTCGCTCGATATCAGCAGCAAGCGGCTTCATCATGAGATATATCTGTCCGATGCAAGGCGGGTATCTCCCGATAAGCTGAAAACAGTGATAAGGCACCCGATAAAACGAAAGGAGGATCATTGTGAGACTTGACGGATTCGGACTGTTTGTGGATGATATGGGCGCGATGATACGCTTTTACAGGGATGTGCTCGGCTTTGAGATAAAGGAGGACGAGGATGCATCGAACGTATATCTTGTGAAGGACGGCACACTTTTCCTGCTTTACGGCAGGAAGGACTTCGAGGATATGACGAGCCGCAGATATGAGTATGTCAGGGGATTGAACGGACATTCGGAGATAGCATTGTATGTCGATACTTTTGAGGAAGTGGATACAGAATACGCAAAAGCTGTTGAAAAGGGCGCGGTATCTGTGCTGGAGCCTGTTACCGAGCCGTGGGGGCAGCGCACCTGCTACATTGCCGACCCGGAAGGCAATCTCATAGAGATAGGTTCGTTCAACAGACCGTTTGAGAGATGAAACACCTTATTATGCATATCGGACAAGGAGCATCGAGCTGCTTCTTGTCCGATTTTGTCTGTCTTGCATATAAACAAAGGGATATATAGCTGAAAAGTTGTGAAAAAAGCCATATGAAAAAACCGTGCATTGCAGCTTTATATATGATATAATTTATATATCGTTATACTGCGCACTGTGTCAGTGTCCCGTCGGGACATTCTGCATCAGCGGCAGATATACCGGACAGCTCCGCTGAACGGGGAGGATAAATATGACCAGAAGGAATATTATTATACTGATCGTCGTATCTGTAATGGCAGTACTTATCGTGGCGGTCGGTCTG
>CAMVPV010000226.1 GCA_947169455.1 uncultured Clostridia bacterium
TCGGTAATGCGTTATAATAAAGAAAGATTACTAAAAAACCTACAATAGCCGGCTGCGCGGAACAGCGAAAATAAATCCACCGACAAACACGAAAAAAGCAGGATGAGAGGAACAGCGAATATAAATTCCACCGGAACAATAAAAACCGCGACCGTTCACAGAAACAGCCGCGGTTTGGATCATCGATCATCATTTTTTCTTGTAGATAAAGCTTTTCAGGTCAACGCTCTTCATGGTGAGGATATAGGTGAGCGTAATGGTAGCGGGCTCCAGCAGATCGATGATGAGCAGCCCGATGAGCCCCGGCACCGAGAGATATTCCAGAGTGCGCCCCTCCGTGATAACTGCTGTCCACGGCAGAGTGTGTATGTTCAGCAGCGAATAGTAATTGAACGCATAGTTGACCTGCTCCCAGTGTATCGCCCCCGCCTTGCACAGACACAGGGCTGCCCACGAAAGGTGGTGGAACAGCGGCACCAGAATGCTCATTTTCAGCGGCATGGTGCGGTCGTATTCGGCGCCGTGGAACTTTACAAGGTCGCGGTCGCGCACGGCGGCATTGTGCGCATAATTGAAAAACAGCCCGTTAATTATCATCAGCGCGGCTATGCCGGTGAACAGCTTTATCAGCACGGAATTCCTGCCGACCAGCAGCATCACCGTGCAGAACCACTGCGTCATAATGAAGCCGCCGATGAAATATCCCCAGCCTTTCAGTATCCGCACGAAAAAATTTTCCTTTTTCTTCAAATCAGTTTACCTCTGTTCTGTTGTATGTTGTAACCATTTTAGCATATTTGCCATTAATATGTCAAGCGTGCGCGTCAAAATGTGACTGTTCATGAATTTTTGCATTTTTCCTTGAAATCCGCACGCCGCTGTGTTATAATGATATTTAGGTATGTGTAATGCCATGTAATGTGAGAAACGGAGCAGTTTTATGTACAACAAAAAAACATTCACCGAGGATGAATCCCTCATAATCGGGCGCAACCCGGTCATCGAGGCTCTGAGATCGGGCAGGAGCATAGATGCTCTTTATATAGACAAGTCCGCGGGCGGCAGCATCGGCATGATAATACGCATGGCGCGCGAAAGGGATATCACCGTAAAGGAAGTCAGCGGTGCAAAGCTTTCGGCGATGTGCGGCGGCGCGGCGCATCAGGGCTGCGCGGCTTCGGCTTCCTGTGCGGAATATGTTTCCGTTGAGGATATCCTTGATATATCCGCCAAAAAGGGCACCGACCCGTTCATTATAATATGCGATGAGATAGAAGACCCGCACAACCTCGGCGCGATAATCCGCACCGCGGAAGCCGCCGGCGCCGACGGGATAATAATCCCCAAGCGCAGGAGCGCCTCACTGAATTTCACCGTGAACAAGACCTCTGCCGGCGCTGCAAGCTGGCTGCCAGCCGCAAAGACCGCGAACCTCGCATCCGCGATCGATCTGCTGAAAAAGCGCGGCGTATGGATATACGGCACCGATGCTTCGGGCGAGAATTATACCAATGTTTCGCTGAAGGGTCCCGTCGCCCTCGTTATCGGCTCGGAGGGCTTCGGCATGAGCAGGCTGATACGTGAAAAGTGCGATTTTCTGGTAAGCCTGCCTATGCTCGGAAAAATAACTTCTTTGAATGCGTCAGTCGCCGCCGGGATATTCATGTACGAAGCGGTAAGACAGCGTATGCTGTAAAGGAGGCAGTAAATTGAGCGACGATAATTTCTCACTTGACGATATACTGGACGAATTTTCGGGGAACCGCCCCGACCCCACGATATCGCTGAACCTCGACGATGTCCTGAACGGGATAAATGCGGAGATGCAGAAGATGAACGAGCCCCCGATAACCGCGGCGGCTCCCGCACCCGCACCCGAGGCTGAGGAAAGGACATTGCAGTTCAGTGCGCTGAGGGAAACGCCCGCGCCCGCTCCGTCACTGAGCATGAGCGATGAAAAGCGCCGGAAGGCGGAAATGATCGCACAGGCGATGGCAGAGCGCACGAGCACCTTTGATATGCCGGACATACCGCCCGCAGCGCCCGAGCCTGCCGCGAAGCCTTCAAGGCGGCGCCGCGGCGAACGCACCGAGGAGCCCGTGACAGTCGGCGCAAAGCCGAAGAAGAAGCTCTCAAAGCGTGAACAGTTCGAGAGCGATGATGATGAATTCCGCAAGAAATACGAGTTCCTCAAAAGCAAGGGGCTCGGCGTAAAGAGCAAATCGGAGCGGAAGAGCGTTTCGCTCGAAACGCAGGACGCCTTCGACAACGCTATGGATGAGATCGACAAGAACCCGCGCTCCGGCAGGACGTTCTCGGAAAAAGCCGAGGACGGCGGTTACGACGACCTCAATTCCGGAAAGACGGTATCCATGAACACCGACCGCGCAGGACTGGTGACCTTCAGCGGCGGCGACAAGGAAGAGGACGAGCGCCTTGCACGGATGGATGATCCGCTCGAGGATATCACCGGCGACCGCATAAACCGCATCCTCGGTGAATACGGCACCTCGCAGATACCTGATGTGCCGCCCCCGCCGCCCGTTCCGGAGCCGGAGGATGACTTCGGCAGCACACGCGGGTTCACGAATGTGTTCAATAAACTGATAGAGCCGGTCGAACCGCCCGCCGATGACAGCCGCAGCAAATGGAGAAGCGGCAACACCGACCTCATCGACGGCATGGCAAAGGCAAAAAAAGAACGCCTTTCGCGCACACAGCACATCTCGCCGATAGAGCGCAAGTCCATCTCGGATATCGACCTGCGGCTCGACGGAAAGATACTTCCGAACACGCTCCCCATCCCCGAGGAGGAGGTCAACGAGGCAGACAAGCTCAACGAGCTGAAGGAGCGCCGTCAGAAAAAGATAAGCGATTTCGTCTTTGTTGGCGATGAGGCTGAATCCGCAGCGGACAGCGACGACGGGAAGAAGAACAGCGAGATAGAGGATTTCGAGTCGATGGACGATGCCATGGCCATCGCGAACGACATACAGCGTCTGAAAAGCACGATGCTCACCCGCCTGATGATACTGTTCATCTGCCTTGCGGTGACGCTCTACCTCACCCTCGCGAACGAAGCGAAGTACTCTCTGCCCGATTTCTTCAACATGAGGACGCAGCCCTCGACCTATCTTTTCATCAACACGATAATCGGCATAGCGGCGGCGTTCGTATCGCATACGGTCATTTCCGGCGGACTGCTGAAGCTGGTAACGTTCCAGTCCGACTGCGACACCCTCGCGGCGGGCGCGTCCATATCCTCTGTGCTGCTGTCAATGGTATCCATGGCGGCGGACAGTGATCTTGTCCGTGAAGCCGTGGTGCATGAATACGTGCCGCTCGGTATAGCCGCATTGATATTCAACACCTTCGGAAAGCTGCTGATACTCGGCAGGACGCACCGCAATTTCAAGTATATCTCCGGCGACAGCGAACGCTATGCGGTATATCTGCTCCATTCGCAGGAACAGGCAGAGGTGTTCACGCGCGGTGTGCTCACCGATTTTCCGATGCTTGCCGCAATGCGCAAGACCGAGATGATATCCGATTTCATGAAGACCTCGTACTCCTCGGACAGTTCGGACAGGTTCTGCCGGATATTCGCGCCGATAATCACGGCGGCTTCGCTGCTGATAGGCATTCTCGGCGGACTGACCGGCAGGGCGGAATACGGCACGGCGTCGGTATTCATAGGCGCGTCCGCATTTGTAGGCTGCCTTTCGCTCTGCTCCTGCTTCTCGATGATGCTGGTCGTAAATCTACCGATGAGCAAGGCTTCCCGCAAGTACAGCGAACTCCAGGGATCACTTATCGGTTTTGAGTCGATAGATGAATTTTCC
>CAMVPV010000227.1 GCA_947169455.1 uncultured Clostridia bacterium
TGAAGCCTCCGGCACCGGCAACATGAAGCTGATGCTGAACGGCGCGCTCACCCTCGGAACTCTCGACGGCGCGAACATCGAGATCAAGGAGCAGGTGGGTCAGGAGAACATCTTCATCTTCGGCATGACCGCCGAGGAGGTAAGCGCAAGAAAGGCTCAGGGCTACAATCCCGAGGACTGCGTAAGGAACAACGATGTCATCCGCCGTGCGCTCAGCAAGATGACCAGCGGCATCAACGGCTGCACATTCGAGGAGATCGCAAACTCACTCCGGTTCAAGGACAACTACATGGTGCTCGCTGATTTCGATGCATACCAGTCTGCACAGCAGTATGTTTCCGAGTGCTATAAGGATATCGAAAAGTGGAACAGAATGTCGCTCCACAACATCGCAGGTGCGGGAATATTCTCCGCTGACCGCGCTGTTGATGAGTACGCAATGAACATCTGGAAGCTTTCCAAGTAATTGTCATTCACCGATAATAACGCATGAACAAGACCCTCGTCTGTCCGCAACCGGGACAGACGAGGGTCTTGTCGGGTATTATGGAAATGAAGCTGTCTTCATCATCCGCTGATATACCTCACCGCTTCGGATGCGGCAACGGCGCCGTCGGCTGCTGCGGTGACAAGCTGGCGCACTTCCTTCGTGCGTCCGTCGCCCGCCGCGAATATCCCCGGCACGTTCGTGCGGCAGTTCTCGCCCGCAATGATATATCCCGCGGCATCGAGCTCAACCGGCGGCGCAAATGCGTCGTTCGCAGGTATCCTGCCGACTGCCGCGAACAGCCCGCTGACTTCGAGCGCGGTGACGCTCCCCTGCTTGTCGGTGACCTCTATGCCGGTCAGCTTCTTGTCAGCGATCAGCTTCGTGACAGTGCTGTTCAGTATGAATTCTACGTTCGGCTTTTCCTTCAGCAGTGAGACGCTCGCCTCCTCGCCGCGGAAACTATCGCGGCGGTGGATGAGATACACTGTCTCCGCCAGATCCGCGAGGTAGAGCGCATCTTCGAGGGCGGTATTCCCGCCGCCCACGACCGCGACCTTCTTTTTGCGGAAGAACGCGCCGTCGCAGGTAGCGCAGTATGATACACCGCGCCCCGTGAGCTCCTTTTCATTTTCGAGCCCTAATTTCCTGTTCACCGAGCCGACTGCGATTATAACGGCTTTTGCGGGATAGC
Source organism: uncultured Clostridia bacterium (assembly GCA_947169455.1). The sequence continues at coordinate 1,182 of CAMVPV010000227.1, forward strand.
GCTCCTTTTCGGTGACGACGGTCTTTCCGGAGCTGTCCGTTTCTATGCCGACCGCCTTTTCAAATGCGAACTCCGCGCCTAAGTCCTTTGCCTGGTTATATATCTTCTCGGCGAATTCAAAGCCGGAGATATGCGGTTCTGCGGGATAATTGGCAATGTCGGGAGTATTGATTATCTGCCCGCCGTAAGCGCCCGCTTCAAGTACGAGCACGGACTTTCCGGCGCGGCGTGCGTATATCGCGGCGGTTAGCCCCGCGGGACCCGCGCCGATTATCACTATATCATGCATCTTTTTATCCTCCGATGAGTGCGTTCAGCGCATCCTTGTTGATGAACCCGACGTGTCTTGCCGCTTCTGCGCCGTTCTTTATCACAACAAGGCACGGGATAGAGCTGACATCATACTTTTCGGCGAGCTCGGGCTCATCATCGACATTGACAGCCGCAACGGCTATATCGCTGCGTTCGTCGGCTATCTCATGAAGTATCGGTGCGAGCATCCTGCACGGACCGCACCAGTCGGCGTTGAAATCCACGAGAACAGGCTTGTCTGCAGCGAGGACTTCCTTATCGAAATTATCAAGTGTTGCATTTATTACTGACATGATGATACCTCCTGCAAGTTATATTAACCCGGCTATCTTCGCATCGAGCGCTTCGGGAGCTTCGGTGGGGCTGAATCTGCCGACAGGGTTCCCTTCGCGGTCGATGAGGAACTTTGTGAAATTCCACTTGATATCGCCGGCAGCCTTTGTTGTCGTGCTGAGTTTGCCTATCGCCGCCATTATCCCCTTATTCCTGATGCCGTTCACCTCATCATCGGGAAGGGCGGCTTTAAGGAACCTGTACAGCGGTGCTTCGTTTTCACCGTTGACCTCTATCTTGGCGAGCTGATCGAACTGCGTTTTATATTTTGCGGTGCAGAATTCATGTATCTCCTCATCGCTGCCGGGCGCCTGATGACCGAACTGATCGCAGGGAAAATCGAGTATTTCGAGCCCCCTGTCGTGATATTTCTCGTACAGTTTTTCGAGCCCTTCGTACTGAGGGGTAAATCCGCATCCGGTCGCGGTATTCACAACGAGAACGACTTTTCCCTTCATATCGGCGAGGTCGAGCTCACCGCCGCGTCTTTTCATAGCTTTATGATCGTAGAACGACATATTATACGTCTCCTTTTTTGATCTTGTGCTGTTTGTTTACAATTCAATTGTATCAAATCTAATTGTACTTGTCAATAGTTTATCTGAAAATTCACATTTATTTTATAAATGGCACATAAAGCAACGTGCGCGGGATTTGCTGCTGTTGATAAAAACCTGCACTGCCCGGTAATGCGCGCCAAAAAAAGAAAGAACACTTAGATATATATAACAGCAGACAGTAAAAAGCAGCTGTCAGGATACACAAAAATCGGTCAGCCGGCACTTTTTGAATATATTATCCGCAAATCCTGCAAAAAAATGCATAATAATCCTGCCCATATCGAACGATGATGTATGATTTTTGCAGGAATTAAACGATTTTGTATTGACAAGCTGATAATGGAATGGTATAATATTCTTGTGTCATTTACAAGTCGGATAGAAAAATCTATCAAACTGTAAGAATATTATATTTGGAGGTCTTTAAAATGGCAAGAGTTTACAATTTCAGTGCCGGCCCTGCCGTTCTCCCCGAGGAAGTTCTCAAGGAAGCAGCAGAGGAAATGCTCGATTACAGAGGAACGGGTATGTCCGTAATGGAAATGTCCCACCGTTCCAAGGCATTCGATGATATCATCAAGGAAGCTGAAAAGGATATCCGTGAGCTGATGAACATTCCCGACAACTACAAGGTACTGTTCCTTCAGGGCGGCGCTTCTCAGCAGTTCGCTGCAGTTCCTATGAACCTCATGCAGAATAAGAAGGCTGCTTATATCATCACAGGTCAGTGGGCCAAGAAGGCTTGGCAGGAAGCCAAGATCTACGGCGAAGCAATTGACGTCGCTTCCTCTGCTGACAAGACCTTCTCCTATATCCCCGACTGCTCAGACCTCGATATCCCCGAGGATGCTGACTATGTATATATCTGCGAGAACAACACCATTTACGGTACAAAGTACAAGACCCTCCCCAACACCAAGGGCAAGCTGCTCGTGGCTGACCAGTCCAGCTGCTTCCTCTCCGAGCCCGTTGACGTTACAAAGTACGGTGTCATCTACGGCGGCGTACAGAAGAACGTAGGTCCTGCCGGTCTCGTTATCTCGATAATCAGAGAAGACCTCATCAGGGACGATGTTCTCCCCGGCACTCCCACAATGCTCAAGTGGAAGACACAGGCAGACAATGACTCCCTTTACAATACTCCCAACTGCTATGCTATCTATATCTGCGGCAAGGTATTCAAGTGGCTCAAGAAGATGGGCGGACTTGAAGCAATGAAGGTGCACAACGAGAAGAAGGCCAAGATCCTTTATGACTTCCTCGATCAGAGCAAGCTGTTCAAGGGCACCGTTACTCCCGCAGACCGTTCTCTCATGAACGTTCCCTTCGTAACAGGCAACGAAGACCTTGACAAGAAGTTCGTTGCAGAATCCAAGGCAGCAGGCTTCGAGAACCTCAAGGGTCACAGAACTGTCGGCGGTATGAGAGCTTCCATCTACAACG
>CAMVPV010000228.1 GCA_947169455.1 uncultured Clostridia bacterium
ATCAAGGTGATGGCTCTTTTGCTCATCACTTTCGTTATTGGTCTTGCGGGTTCGGTCGTACAGAACATCAATACTGCGGGCATCACCGAAAAATACAGACAGCTGACCGATGAACTCTATGAACGTGACCTGCTCACCTCAAATATCAGCAGCCTGATATATCATCATCAGGTCGTTGTAAACCTGCACCTGATGGCACAGGACACCGAGACAAAGCAGATGTACGGCGAACAGGAATCGGTGCTGCGCACAAGGATACGCGCCAAAATGGAGGATCTCGGTGAGCTTATGCGCCGCAGCACCCGTGAACAGCTTTTCCATAATGTGTTTTCCGATACGCAGAGCTATTTCAGCAACTGCGATATCGTAATGTACATTAGTGACAGCGGCAGTTCGGCTACCGCAGATTATTACGTGCAGACCATGATGCCGGATTTCGTCAGCAGGATAAACCGAAGCCTTGACGAAATGGACAGCTTCACGACCGAAGAGACCGAGGCCGCAAGGGAAGATATGGCGCGCCGCATGAATTTCACCGTACTTTGCAGCGTGATCAGTATCTCCAGTCTGGTCATTTCCTCAGCAATATCGGTATATCTGTGCTTCCGGCTGACGGCATCGGTGGAGCGGCACAAGGACGATCTCCAGTCGGAGGTGCTCGCAAAAACCCGCGAGCTTACCGAACGGAACCGCGAACTTACAGCATTCCGCAACAACACCGTCATCGGACTTGCGATCCTTATCGAAAGCCGCGACGGCGAGACCGGCGAACACATCATGAGGACTTCCGCCTACGTCAGGATGCTTGCAAACGCGGCAAAGGAACAGGGCGTATATGCTGATGTGCTCACCGATGAATACATCGACCTGATAGTACGCGCCGCCCCCATGCATGATATCGGCAAGATATCAGTACCCGATACGATACTGAAAAAGCCCGGCAAGCTTACCGATGAAGAATTCGAGATAATGAAGAAACACGCCGCCGAGGGCGAACGCATCGTGCGTGAAGTGCTCGGGAACATCGCAGAGAATGACTATATGGAGGTCGCCGCGAGGGTCGCCGGAGGACATCACGAAAAATGGAACGGCATGGGATATCCTTACCGCCTAAGCGGGGACAGCATACCGCTCGAAGCACGTATCATGGCACTTGCAGATGTTTTTGACGCGCTTGTTTCCAAAAGATGCTACAAGGAGCCTATACCGCCCGATGAGGCTTTCAAGATAATAGAGGAATCTGCCGGAACGCACTTCGACCCCGAACTTGCCCGCGTCTTCCTGTCTATTAAAAACGAAATTTCCGGTTATCTTGAGGATAATCTTGATTGATATGCAATTAATTAACAATTTGTACACTAAAAGAACATTTTATATCGGTATATTCACCTTGAAATATTCAAAGCAGAATAGTATAATATAATCATATAATTACTAATTATTTTCCGCGAGGAAACATTCTCAACAAGAGGTGAAGAAAATGAATATGAATGAAACTCTCAGCACCGCCCAGAGCGTTGCTATGCAGATCATAGAATCAAATTCATTCGTATCTCCCGAAGATACAGTCTGCGCAGTCAGAGCGAGGTCGGGCAGGATCTATACCGGGCTCAGCCGCACAAACATGACCCCAACAGGTCCTGTGATGACACACGCAGAAATTGAAGCTGTCGGCAATATGCAGGCTTCGGGCGAGTTTATCGTCGATGAGATCGTTCTTATAAGCACACAGACCGGTTATCAGCTGCTCCCCTGCGCAAACTGCCTTGGGTACATAGCATCGCTGAACCCGGAAAATGCCAATGCCGCGATCATCATGCCGGATCGCATGATAAGGATCTCTGAAACGGGTGCTTTCGCACCGCAGCAGGGTATGGGGATGATGCCGGATCAGCAGTTCGCACAGCCCGGGATGATGCCCGATCAGCAGTACGGCGCTCCGCAGGGCGGATATATGGGGAATCCTTCCTATCCGCCGCAGAACGGTGGATTTTACGGCGGAGCTCCCGCCGGTATGCCTCAGAACGATTTCCAGCAGACGAATATCGCACCCGGCGGAATGTTCAGACCGCAGTCCTTCGATGAGGAAGAGACCGAATCTGTCATGCTCGGCGAGAATTCCAACGGAGATATGCTCAAGAACAGAGTCCACGATCTGCTGAAATATGCAGAGGATGAAGAGGATGAAGAAGAAACAAAGAGCGATAAGCCCGCTAAAAAAGGTCTTTTCGGGTTATTCAGAAAATGATCCCGCATCATAGACATCAAATTTACCGAAAGGAATGAATACTAATGAATGAGACCAAGAAAATATCCGCCCTTAACGTCGTGCTCGTAGTGCAGCTCGTCGTAATGATAGCACTTCTGATCATTATCACTCTTACGATAACGCAGGCGACCAAGCAGAACTCAACTGAGCATATGCAGACAGTTACCTCCGAGAGAGCACAGATCATCCTCTCTTATGTGCATAACGCCGAGGATACCCTCAATTATTATGCGCAGGCAGAACAGATAACGAACCTTCTCAAGGATCCGACCAACCCTGAACTCGCTGCAAAGGCACAGAAATATACCGAGGCTTATTCCGCAGCGGTAGGTTACCGCGGCGACGCAAAGCTGGAAGGTATCTATGCCAGCGAATGGAATACTCACGTTCTTACACATACCAACGCCGGCACGATCGGTATCGTGACCAGAAAGGACGAGGGTCCCCTGAATGCCCTCCATGAGAGCCTTCTTGCTGCCGGCGACGGCGTATATAACACGGGTATCATCCTCTCTCCCGCTACCGGCAAGCAGATCGTTTCTATGTACAAGGGCGTTTATGATGAGAACGGTCAGCCCATCGGTCTTGTCGGACTCGGCATCTTCACCGGCGAGCTCATCAAGACACTCGACGACCTCTCTCTCAGCGGAGCAGACAACTCTTTCTACAGCATGGTAAACGTACAGAACAACCAGTACGTATTCAACGGCAACCCCGACCTCGTATTCAAGGAGGTCGATAACAAGAACATCAAGGAACTCTGCAAGAAGCTCAGCAGCTCCAACAAGGAACAGACAGGAAGCTTTGAATACACCAAGGACGGCATCGACTACGTTTCCATCTACTCCTATATTCCCGAATACGGCTGGCTCCTCATGCTCGACGATACCAAGAGCGAGGTATATTCCCTCACATCGAGCCTCAGGATCTATATGATAATCTTCGCAGCTGTTCTCGTAGGTCTTATGATCGTGTTCAGCTTTATCAACAAGAGACAGGAAAAGACCAACCAGAAGCTCGCAGCTACCATTGCAAGAGGCAACAAGACCAAGGAATCGCTTTACACTGCAATGTTCAACGACGTACTTACTGACGTAAGCAACCGTATCAAGCTGTCGATGGATCTCGATGAAATGAACAGGGAGACCGACAAGCCCTACTTCTTTGCAATGTTCAATATTGCTGATTTCAGCGTGATAAACTCTCAGTTCGGAAACGACACCGGCGACTGGCTGCTCGTAAAGACTGTCGATACCCTCAAACAGGTATTCAAGGGCAGAAAGATCTACCGCACGGGTTCCGATGAGTTCGTTGTGGCTATGCAGATGGGCAAGGACGAGACTTCCTCTGTCATGAACAACGTCAATGACGCACTTTCGCGCCTCAGCGCAAGGCAGAATCTCCCCGGCGGAAAGAAGCAGGCATTCAATTTCAAGGCATCTGTTGTCAAGAAGGACGGCGCTCTCAACACCTCGATCATCACAGTGCTCAAGGATATGATAAACAGATATCAGGGTCAGCCTGCATTCACTGATATGGATCAGCTCACCTGATGTATC
>CAMVPV010000229.1 GCA_947169455.1 uncultured Clostridia bacterium
CTACAAATGGAGTCGCTATAACATATTCTATGTTATCATAAATAAATTCTATGTTGAGCGCGAGGGCAAGCAATTGAAGCCCACCGCTCTCGGTGAAGTCACCACAGACCTCATGAAGGACTGCTTCAAGAATATCGTTGATACCAAGTTCACGGCGGCTATGGAGAGCGACCTCGACAAGATAGAGGTCGGGGAGAAAGACTGGGTGGATATGCTCCGGGATTTCTACGGGGATTTCGACGAAACGCTCAAAAAAGCCGAGGAAACTATGGAAGGCAAGCGCGTCAAGGTGCCATCGGAGGAGACTGACGAGGTGTGCGAGATCTGCGGCAAGCCGATGGTGATAAAGCTCGGGCGGTTCGGAAGGTTCCTTGCCTGCTCGGGTTTTCCGGAGTGCACCAACACGAAGAAGATAGTCAAGGACACAGGCGGCGTATGCCCCAAGTGCGGCGGAAAGATACTTCAGAAAAAGTCCAAGAAGGGCAAGAAGTATTTCGGCTGCGAAAAGAACCCGACCTGCGATTTCATGACATGGGATACTCCCGTTTCGGACAGATGCCCCAAGTGCAACGACGGCACTACGCTGTTCAAGAAGGGCGGAAAGATGTTCTGTCTGAAGGAGGGCTGCGGGTACGAGATAGCCATTAAGAAGGAAAAGTAAGCGGTGAGATCATAAGGAGAACTTATTGATATATCAGACTTTGGATGAAATAGTCTTCAGGATGAAGAACAGATATGATTTTTCATTCCTTCAGAAATACGGAAAGGTATTCAGGGTGTTTGACGATCAGGATTCGGGCAATATCTGCTTCGGAGTTTCTGACGGGAAGAAAAAGCTGTTCGTCAAATTTGCGGGTGCAGAGACCGTCGGATATGAGGGCACGCCGGAAGATGCCGTGAGGCGTCTGAAAGCTGTCGTTCCGCTGTACAGGGACATACACAGCGAGTATCTTATCAGGCTGGTTGACACAGAAGAGGCTGGCGGCGGGTTTGCACTTGTTTTTGAATGGGCTGAGGGTAAATGCATGGCGAGGATGTATCCCGGGGAACACCGCAGTATCATGGAACTGCCCGTGAATAAAAAACTGCCGCTGTTCTCGGATATAACCGCATTTCTGAAGGACATACACAGACAGGGATATTTTGCAGTGGATTTCTACGACGGCAGCATAATGTATGACGAAGAGACAGGCAGAACGACGATATGCGATATAGATTTTTTCAGAAAAAAGCCCTGCATTAACGATATGGGACAGATGTGGGGAAGCTCCCGTTTTCTGTCGCCCGAGGAATATATCCGCGGTTCTGTGCTTGATGAGATAACGAATGTATTTACTCTCGGGAAGATGGGCTTTTCGCTGTTTACGGACAGCAGCGAGGATGAAGATGTGTTCCCGCTCGGCAAGGCGCATTATGCTGTTCTGAAAAAAGCTGTCAGTGAAAAAAGATCTGACAGATATCCCTCGATAGATGCTTTTGAAAATGCGTGGAACGATGCCGGTAACGGCATGCCGGACAGTCAGCGTTCATAAGCAGAAAATCTTTATTTGATCAAGGAATACAGATGACTGATAGAGTAATTGTTATAGGTGCGGGGCTTGCAGGATGCGAAGCCGCATGGGCACTTGCAAAGAACGGCATACCTGTCGTTCTTTATGAGATGAAGCCCGCGGAGTATTCCCCCGCACACAAATACAGCGGATTTGCGGAGCTGGTATGCTCCAATTCGCTGAAAGCCCTGCGCATAGGATCTGCGGCGGGTATGCTCAAAGAGGAGATGCGCCGATTGGGTTCGCTGACCGTAGCCTGCGCACTGGAAAACGCCGTTCCCGCGGGAGGTGCTCTCGCTGTAGATAGGACGGGCTTTTCCGATGCAGTCACGGAGCGAATAATGAACGAACCGGGTATCGGGGTCGTTCACGAACGCATTGACAGGATACCTGACGGAAATGTGATAATAGCCACGGGACCGCTTACGGCGGGTGCTCTCGCGGAGGATATCGGGCGCGTGTGCGGCGGATATCTCAGCTTTTACGATGCCGCCGCGCCGATAGTCACCTTTGACAGCATAGATACGGACAAGGCTTTCTTTGCGGCGAGGTACGGCAGGGGCGGCGATGATTATATCAACTGCCCTTTCACGAAGGAAGAATATATTGCTTTCCACCATGAGCTCGTGAATGCGGAATCTGCGCCGGTGCACGATATCGACCGCCCGGACGGCGGCTTTGCCGTGTATGAGGGCTGTATGCCGATAGAGGTGCTCGCAAAGCGCGGCGAGGACGCCGTCCGCTACGGCGCCATGAAGCCGGTCGGACTGACCGACCCGCACACCGGAAGACGCCCCTACGCAGCAGTGCAGCTTCGCAAGGAAAACGCCGAGGGAACGCTGTACAATATCGTCGGGTTCCAGACGAACCTGAAATTCGGGGAGCAGAAGCGGGTGTTCTCGATGATACCCGGGCTTGAAAATGCGGAATTCATGCGTTACGGCGTGATGCACCGCAACAGCTTCATAAAGTCGCCCGGGCTGCTGAACGCTGACTTTTCGATGAAAAGCGACGGACGTATCTTCTTTGCGGGGCAGATGACCGGAGTTGAAGGGTATATGGAATCCGCTGCCGCAGGGATGATGGCGGGGATAAATATGTCACGCAGGATAAAGGGACTGCCGCCGGTGATACTCCCGCGGGAAACGATGACAGGTGCGCTGAGCGCGTACATCTCGGACGAAACGGTCACGGATTTCCAGCCGATGGGCGCGAATATGGGGATACTCCCGCCGCCCGCGGAAACGATAAGGAACAAGCAGGAACGCTATGGATATATCGCGCTGCGCGGGCTTGAAGCACTGCGGAAATACTGCGCGGAGAACGATGTTCCATACAATGAATAACGGAGGAGCTTTTTATGAAAATAATCGTCGATGCATTCGGAGGGGACAATGCTCCCCTCGAGGTCATAAAGGGTGCGGCTGCGGCTGTAAAGAGACTGAATGTTGATATCGTCCTCACGGGAAATGAGAAGATCATCAGAAAGACCGCCAAGAAAAACAAGATACCCCTCGATCACATTGAGGTGATACATACCGAATCGGTGATAGACATCCACGAGGAGCCGACGCAGATACTGAAAAGCAGAAAGGACTGCTCAATGGCAGTAGGGCTTCAGGCGCTTGCGGACGGCAAGGGCGATGCATTCGTTTCTGCGGGCAGCACAGGCGCGCTCGTGGTCGGCTCGACCTTTATCGCAAAGCGTCTCAAAGGGATAAAGCGTCCCGCGCTCGCTCCGCTCCTTCCGACCGCAAAGGGCTTCATGATGCTCATGGACGGCGGTGCGAATGTGGATTGCCGCCCCGAGATGCTCGTTCAGTTCGGTATCATGGGCAGCTGCTACATGGAAAGGGTCATGGGCGTGAAGTCGCCGAGAGTAGGACTTATCAATGTGGGCGCCGAGGGTACCAAGGGCAGGGAGCTCGATATCGAAGCGTACAAGCAGCTGAGCGATGCTCCGCTGAATTTTGCGGGCAACCTTGAAGCGAGGGAACTCCCGAGCGGCGATTTCGATGTTGCCGTATCGGACGGCTTTACCGGAAATGTTGCGCTGAAGCTGTATGAGGGCATGGGCTCGTTCTTTGCGGGCGAGCTGAAGGGTATGTTCACGAGCGGGCTGCTTTCCAAGGCTGCTGCACTGCTGATAATGAAGCAGATCAAGGATTTCAAGAAGAAGTTCGATTATAAGGAGGTCGGCGGCGCGGTGCTCATGGGTATCTCAAAGCCGGTGATAAAGGCACACGGCAGCTCCGATGCGAAGGCGTTCT
>CAMVPV010000230.1 GCA_947169455.1 uncultured Clostridia bacterium
GCTACTTCTCCTTCAGACGGATAAACGTGCTTTCAAGCTCGGGATAGAGTATCCCGCCGTTTCTGCGGAGATAATCATTTTCGTGTTTGCAGCACTTTTCCAGCAGCTCCATGCGCTCATCCTCCGGCAGATCGCCGAAGATGATATCGGCTATCCTGTCCATAGTGAGCCCCATAACTCCCATGATATCGCTCTGTGTGACCTCAGGACGGTCATATCCGAGTTCACGCATTTCTTCGTTCCATGAAGCGGCAACGTTCGCCGAGGAATCCCAGAGCGTACCGTCCATATCAAATATCAATCCTTTTTTCATAAGCACTCCACCATCATTTCATATATCTCATCGAGCTGCTGCCTTTCGGGATGTACATCGTCGAGCACAGTTATCCTGCCTGCACGTACCGTGCGGGCTTTTTCCCATATATCCGCAAACATATCCTTTGTTATGCCGTAAGTCTCCGGTGAGATATCCAGACCGTAGATCCTGAAGAAATTCATCAGGCCGTCCGGAGACTGCCCCTGGAAGATGCACGCAGGCACCGAGCCGAGCGCCACTGCAAGCCCGTGGGATATCTTTATATCGGTGTAATGCTCCTCTATCGCGTGGGCGAACAGGTGCTCGCTGCCGCTGCACGGGCGCGATGACCCCGCTATCTCCATAGCGAGCCCGCCCATCACGAGTGCGCGTGAAAGTATCCTTATGAAAACGCGGTTCTTCATATCCTTCTCGTCGCAGTGATATACCGAATCATAGCTCATCCTGCTAAGCGCGTATGCAAAGTCATCCACACGCGATGAAGTCTTTGCGGCAGAAAGCTTCCAGTCGTACAGTGCGGTATGCTTTGCTATCGTATCGCCGATGCCCGAGCGTATCTGATCTTCGGGCGCATTGATGATGATATTGGTATCAACGATTATAGCTGTCGGTATCTTGCAGTCGAGTGTCTTGCGTGCCCTGCCGTAAGTCTCGAGCACTGAGAACGGCGACGCGAGAGAATCATTGCTGAGCGAGCTCGGCATACAGATATACGCCGCCTTGCTGATATGTGCGGCATACTTTGCGGTATCGAGCACCCGCCCGCCGCCGAAGCCTATTATGACCTTTATATCCTCCACGCAGACCTTCTTTGCTATGGAAACTGCTTCATCGAAGCTTGCGCCGTTCATTTCAATAATCTCTGCGTCTCCGAAATCACGGCTTATCTCGTCTATCTTTTCGCGGTAGATGTCTATGAGGAACTGTTCGGAAACGATGACGGTCTTCTGACCGATGATATCGGGAATGTACCGTGCGATTATCTCATCGGTACGGAAAAGCGCGTCTTCCTCCACGGCGAGACAGATCGGCAGATTGAATCTGGTATGCTGGTTCATTGGTTTACCTCCGCTTTTGTATTATTCGGGGATATCCCCTTCAATATTCTACCACAAAAAAACTCTGCTTGCAACAGTTTCGCCTGATAAAAAGACAAGCGGGCTGACATTGCACATACAGCAGAAAAAGATCCGCGATAGTTATTGAACGGAATAACTACCGCGGATATATTATTTATCAGCAGTTCTGGTGATGTACATCTTGAGGGAAACTTCCTTGCCGCCCACCATTGCGGAATACTGATGATACGGGTTCATCCTGTCATCATACACGGTAGTCCTGCGGAGCGAAATGTACGTTGTGGTGCCGAGGTTATTGCAGTCATACGCTTCAAGCACGAGCTTATTGGTATTCTCCGATTCTCTCAGCAGACGCACTGCATTGAGGGCTGCGCCGTCAAGCGATATGACCACGGGGTTGCCGCGCTTCAGCTCGGTATAAAGGATATCGTATGCCTTGTCGCCGTGATAGCCGAAATCATATATATCGCACTTATCGGAGGAATCATGCAGGTGCTGCATATAGCAGAATGCATTGATTATATCCCAGTCGGTGCCTTTCAGCAGTGAGCTCGTGATTATTGCACACTCATAGCTGCTGAATTCCGGCAGCTTCTGGAAGGTTATGCTCTGGAGCATCTCGAACCAGTGCTCCAGCTCGGGCATCTGCACCGTGTAGGGCTGAATGGTGATGTTCATGCCGTGCTCATTGAGGAACAGCGCCGTATCTGGGGTATATCTCAGCACGCCGTCGCTCGATGTGCGGTAGTTCCACTTGTTTTTCAGCGCGAGGTACTCGTTATATACATCGAGATAATCTATCTTGAGGTCAACGAGGTCGGGCTTTCCGTCAACCAGCTGATCGACTCTGCCGAGGTCGTAGCCGTTGATATAATCGCCGCTGTCTGTGGTATAGCCGTCAGTAACGAGTTTCAGCTCACCGGTATAATACTCTCTCGTAAGTTCTGCAATGCCGTAGTCAGTGCCGTTTTCCGAGAAATCCGTGCGGAAGTTGTTGTATGCGAGGCTGTCCTTGGCAACATTGAAGCCGGTATCTGCAAGGATATACACATCAGTCGCCTTTCCGCCGGAATCGGATATGGATACCGTGGTCTTGTTGTACGACATGAAGCTCTCTATCTTCTCGCAGATAGCATTGAGCGCATCAGCGTTCGATACCTGGAAGAACTGTCCGTTCGTGGATTCGGCAAGTCTTGTCAGATACTTTACATCTATCCTCTTTCCAAGACCGACGGTGAACACGGTGATGTTGCTGTCAACGGCGCGCTGTAAAGCGGCTTCGTCCGCTTCCGGGTCGATCTTGGTGGAATATCCGTCGGTAAGCAGTACGATATAGTTCCTGTCGGAGATATTCGTACCAAGCTCATCGATGGCGTTGTTCAGCGAGCCGGTGATATCCGTTCCGTCAAAGATGTGGTCGCCGGTGCGTATACTGTCTATCTGCTCCTTGAGCTGATCGCGGTCATCGGTAACATGACTTATAACGGTATATGTCCCGGTGAACTTCGCCGCACCGAACCTTGCGCGTTTGCCGAGGCGGTCGATAAGTCCGTTGGCAAAATCGACGCGCTTGAATTCAAGGTCGTTCTCCTCGGAACCTGGGCAGTCCTGTTCGGAATACATCGAACCGGAATTGTCTATCAGGAAGAAAATGTTGGTCGTGTATTCGCCCTGGATATACGCGCAGTTTCCGATGGTGTAGATGCCTATCGAATCTATCTCCGCAGATACGGTATGCGATGCGGCATCTACGGTGCTGTCTATCTTGTCGAACGTGAGCGTATCGCTGTTGAAGCGGAATATCGAAAGGTTGGAGGGCTCGGTGTTCAGCTTTTCGAGGTCTTCATCCTCATAGGCTATGGTTATGCGGCACTTCTGCATCGAGGATGCAGTGTAGAATTCATACACATCGCCCACGATACCGGTAGTACCGAGGATACTGTTATTAGTGACGGGATCGATCGTTGCGAATGCGTTCTGTGCCTTGCCCTCTATCTCGACTTTTGCTCCGCCGTATTCAATGGTGTTGCTGACCAGCTTGCCGGAATCGGCAGCGTACAGCGGGTTCAGCCCTGAAAGGAGCTCAGCGCCGTCATGTGTGTCATCGCCGTCGGTATCGGCGTTCCTGGGGTCGGTGTTGCTTATGTTTATCTCATAGTAATCTGTCAGACCGTCCTTATCGGTATCTGGAAGGAACAGCGTCAAACCGTTCTCTCGCTTTTCCTCGGCGGAAAGCTTTCCGTCCGAGATGAAGCGGTCATTCTCGGATGATGAGCCCGCAGCGGCTATGCCCATGAGCTCTTTTTCCATTGATTCGATATACTCATCGTTCACGGTCTTCGCGTAGATAAGACCGCCCGCGTATGCGAGCCCGGCAACTACGAACAGCACCGTCACTGCTTTGAGTATGTTC
>CAMVPV010000231.1 GCA_947169455.1 uncultured Clostridia bacterium
GAAAAACTATCATAAATCCACCAACAAGCAGAAAAAAAGCAGGATGAGAGGAAAAACAACTGTGCACCGGAACGTATGCGAGGGGCGAGACGACAGCGGGTCGCCCGCCTTCGAGCAGGCGCCGCGAAATAAACAGCGTATCGTTCACCGGACCGGCACCTTTTGGGCGATTTGTTCAAACATACGCCGGAGCTATTGATTTTTCATACAAAAAATAGTATAATGAAACAGATAGTGGAATATGCAGGGCGGATGCGACCGCCCATTACATATATCGGAGGAAAAAATGAATAGCTCCAGACGGAACGCTGCCGAGAAAAAGCTCGAACGCGAAAGAAAAAAACGCAAGAAATATTACTACGCGATAATACTGCTTGTGGTGCTCATCTGCTTTGCTGTGCTCACCATGACGGTGTTCTTCAATATACGCGAGATAAAGATCATCGGCTCCACAACATATACCGCACAGGAAATAGCCGACGCCAGCGGGATAGTCGTGGGCGATAATATGCTCCGTGAGAATATCTCAGAGTGCAGCGGGAATATCACCTCAAAGCTGATATATATCGAAACCGCCGACGTAAGGAAAAAATACCCATATACCATACAGATAACCGTAGAACCGTGCATCCCCGATGCGAACGTGCAGACCGCGAACGGCTACTTCCTCATCAGCAGGAAAGGGAAAATACTTGAAAAGCTCACCAACCCCCGCCCCGGACTGCTCACGATAAACGGCGCAGAGGGCGATATCACGCTGAACGAGGGCGACACCTTCGTTTCATCGGATGAGAAGAAGACCGCCGATATCTACACGCTGATAGAGGCTTTCGACAAGCACGGCATCGAGAATATCACCTACATAGACGTCACCGACCGCGCAAATGTGTGGTTCCTTTACGAGAGCCGCATAAAGGTCGAGCTCGGCGTCATCACCGAACTCGATTACCGCCTCAAGTTCATCGACAAGATACTCCGCAACGAGATAGGTTCGAGCACATCGGGAACGCTGCGGCTGCTCAATGACAGCGCAAGCTTCATAGATGAGGCGGGGCTCGCCGAAAATGACCGCATATTTGAACAGAATATCGCAACGTCCGTCCGCGTGACCGAGGAGACACTGCCCGACAGCCTCGCGGATACCGCCCCGGACGGAGAGCCTGCCCCCGAAACGGCTCCCGCCGAGACAGAGGCACCGCCCGAGGAGACAGCACCGCCGGCTTCGACCACTATGGAGTGAGTCCGGTTTGTTGTGAAAAAGCACCATTAATCGCCAACTTTTTTAGTGAATTAAAGGATTTTTCAAAAAAATTTGTAAATACTCTTGAAATGTCATCAATAGTGTGATAGAATGGTATTGTATATAGCGGAATGTTTCTGTCAGAGTTTACATATAGTAGGAGGAAATTGCAAATGCTGCAGGTAGATATGGAAGAAAAGGATATTTCTGAGGTAATGATGGCGCCCGATGTCGTGATCAAGGTGATAGGTGTCGGCGGCGGCGGCGGAAACGCCCTCAACCGCATGATAGAGACCGGTATCGAAGGCGTTGACTATATTGCTGTCAATACAGACGCTATGGCACTCAATTCGTCCAAATCGCCTGTAAAGGTGCAGATAGGGCAGAAGCTCACCGGCGGACGCGGCGCAGGCGCCAAGCCCGAGATAGGTGAGAAGAGCGCACAGGAAAACAAGGACGAGATAGCTGCTGCCATCAAGGATTCCAACATGGTGTTCATCTCCGCGGGCATGGGCGGCGGAACAGGTACCGGCGCGGCTCCCGTAGTTGCACAGATAGCCCAGGAAATGGGCATACTCACCGTGGGCGTTGTTACCAAGCCCTTCGCTTTCGAGGGCAGGAAGAAGATGGAAAAGGCGGAAAAGGGCATCGCCGAGCTGAAGGATTATGTGGATGCTCTCGTCGTTATCCCCAATGCCAAGCTGCTCGAAGTATCCGACAGAAAGCTCACGATGATCGAATCGTTCGCAATGTCCGATGAGATACTCCACACCGCTGTCAAGGCTATCGCCGAGATAGTCACCGTGGAAAGCTATATGAACGTCGATTTCGCCGATGTTGAATCCACGCTGAAAAATGCAGGATTTGCACACATGGCGGTGGGACGCGGCTCCGGCAAGGACAAGGTTCAGGACGCCCTCAACGGCGTTATCTCCAGCCCGCTGCTCGAAACTTCCATTTCCGGCGCAAAGAGACTTCTCCTCAATGTTACTTTCGCTCCCGACGTTCTGCTTGACGATGTCAACGAGCTCGCCGAGAGGATCGAACAGGCGGCTGCTCCCGATGTTGATATCATCTTCGGTTCGTCGCCCGATGAATCGCTCGATGATACTATCAGCGTCACCGTTATCGCTGCAGGATTTGACGAGAACGATGTTGTCAACGTTAACGTTGACAATCAGCTCATGAACGAGGCTATGCGCGACTTCAACAGTCTGCGCGGCGGAGTTTCCTCCCAGCCTTCAAGACAGAGCTCATCGCCGCTGTTTACATACCAGCAGGCTTCTGCTGCCGTAAGGAACGCAAGCGACGACGACGATCTCCTCAAACTCTTCAACGACCGCAAATAATTCAGGGCGGCAGATAAGGGCGGCAGATAAGAGCGGCAGATAAGAGCGGCAGATAATGCAGGACGGATCGCCGTCTGCTGAGATTATATGTACAGGCACCGCGTTTGTTATCACGATAGCGTTTGCTATCACGATAACAGGCGCGGTTTTTGTGTGATATGCCGCCGTGTGCTGTTCCGTTCTCCCGCGGACGTCTGCGTTCATCGGATCGCGGCGCCCGCAAAGTTTTTTTCGTCATTTTAACAGAAATTTACATAAAACTATTGCTTATCTGCTACGTTATGGTGTATAATATTATAATGCCGGTATATGCTGTGTAATAATATGGTTCCGGATATACCGCATCAACCTTTGATCAGGAGATAAGCTTCGTCATGGATTATATATTCTGTTCCGTCCTGTGGCGCATCGGTGATGGCGGCGCGAAAACACCCGCGCTCATCGCAGCGGCAAGACTGGACGACAGCGGGAACGTTCTGGACAGCCGTGATTTCAGTCCCGGCACCGACGACACCGCACAGCTTCTGCACGACTTCGCCGAATGGTGCGGCAGCGGCTATATGCTGTGTCTGTGGGACGGCTCCTCTGCCGGAAGGATAAAAAAGCTCTTTTCGGCTAACGGCATGAATCACCCGTATGAACACCTGTACCACCTTTCGGGCGTATTTGACCTCACGCTGAAAAAATGCACCGATAAGGCTGTGCGGCGGAAAATGCAGTATGCGCGCGAGCACAAGCCGTTCTATCACGGCAAGAAAAGCGCTGCTGCCGAGCTGAAATGGATGTGCGGGATATTCCCGCTGCTGGATTTTTCCTCTGCGGACAAATCCCACGCGATGTCGTTCACCGAGCAGCCCTCGAATAAGTACTTTGTTTTCCGCAACGGAAAATGCTTTCACACCAAGGATTGCAGCATCGTGAAGAGCGCCGCAGTATCATCGCTGAGGGCATACACCTATTATTCCACCGTCACCGATGCGGGCTTCACGCCCTGTTCGCGCTGCAAGCCCGTTGATACCGACAACGCCACCGCCGAGGAGATGCGCCGTCTGAACCGCGAACGCCTCGATGAGGTGCGCTCGAAGCATCCAAAGAACGGCGCCCCCGCAAAGCCGAGGTACCGCCGTCCGCTGACGGTGTTCCGTTCGCTGGAGCATCTGTGCGGGATGAGATCGGAAGAGCGTCGTGTAGGGAAAGAGTGTAGATCTCGGTGGTCGC
>CAMVPV010000232.1 GCA_947169455.1 uncultured Clostridia bacterium
AAACCACCGATCTCGTCTTCCTTGCCGTCATCTATCGCGTTCTGTATCGATCTCATCATGAAGTTCATGATGACCATTCTCTTTTCAAAAGAGTACTGTCTGTCCTGCAGGATGTTCATCATCACGGTCTTTACAGCGCCGTAATGCTTCATGACAGGGTACTTTTCGAGAAGAGCGTCCCTTTCGTCAGTATATTGCTTTACCTTTTCCGGAATGGTGTCCTGGCTGAAATACGACATCGGGTCTTTTATTTCCATGAGCTTTCTTACTACCTTTTCCTGATAGAGCGGGAAAGAGTATTCGATAGCCGCCGGTGAGATCACAAGATTATACTTTATTCCGTCGTTTTCCTGCTTTTCAGGATCGGTAAGCTCCTGAAAGAACTGGGGTGAAATTATTGGAAATGACATCTGGTCTTCCTCCGATCAAAATTAATTGCGCTGAACAATCACACACGCTTATTATACCACATAGTTCCGCAAAATGCAAATACTTTTTTGTGATTTTTCAATATATTTTCAAATTTTTGCAAACATATCCGATATTGCCCGGGCAATGCGACATATTTCACAAGTGAAAACGGGATTTTCCGAACGAATGTGCAGAAAATAAGCATTCAATATCAGTGTAATGTAAATTCCTTTACGCCGCATTCCTTCTCTGGGATGCAAAAAATCTACTGCCCGAACAAATGGATCCGGGCAGTAGATCGGAATACGGATGTAAAGCGGATTTGATTACAGCATTTCCTTGAGACGCTTATCTGTCTCTTTGAGGAATGTTTCGGTATCAACGGTCTGCTTGTTCTCCAGCTTGGATATAGCCGCGAGGTCACCTGTCATTATGCCGTCGCTGATAGTTCTGAGCATCGCCTTTTCGAGCTTGTCCGCGAAATCTCCGAGAGCGGCGATCCCGTCGAGCTCTCCTCTCTTGCGGAGGGCACCTGTCCATGCAAATACGGTCGCTACGGGGTTTGTGGAGGTCTTCTCACCTTTGAGATATCTGTAATAGTGGCGCTGTACAGTTCCGTGTGCAGCTTCGTATTCATAGATGCCGTCGGGAGATACCAGCACAGAGGTCATCATTGCAAGGCTTCCGTAAGCGGTAGCAGCCATATCGGACATAACATCGCCGTCGTAGTTCTTGCACGCCCATATAAATCCGCCCTCGGAGCGGATAACGCGGGCAACAGCGTCATCTATGAGCGTATAGAAGTACTCGATGCCTGCCGCCTCGAACTTTTCCTTGTAGTCCTTTTCATATACTTCCGCGAAGATATCCTTGAAGCGGTGGTCGTACTTCTTGGAGATAGTGTCCTTGGATGCGAACCATATATCCTGCTTGGTGTCAAGCGCATAATTGAAGCAGGAGCGTGCAAATCCTTCAATTGACTTGTCCTTGTTGTGCATACCCTGTATGATGCCTGCGCTGTCCTCAAAATCATAGATGAGTGAGCGTGTCTCATTTCCGTCCTTGTCTGTGCATACAAGTTCACACTTCGAGCCCTGCGGTACCTGCATCTCGGTGTTCTTGTATACATCACCGTATGCATGACGTGCGATGGTGATAGGCTTTGTCCATGTAGGAATGTACGGAACTATTCCATCTGCGATGATAGGAGCACGGAAAACTGTTCCGTCAAGGATTGCTCTGATAGTTCCGTTCGGGGATTTCCACATTTCCTTGAGGTTATACTCGGGCATTCTTGCGGCATTGGGTGTAATGGTCGCGCACTTTACAGCCACGCCGTACTTCTTGGTGGCTTCTGCCGATTCGATAGTTACCTTGTCATCCGTCTCGTTGCGGTGAACGAGCCCGAGGTCGTAATACTCTGTTTTAAGATCGATATACGGCAGAAGGAGTATATCCTTTATCATCTTCCAGATTACTCTGGTCATCTCGTCTCCGTCCATCTCGACCAGGGGGGTCTTCATCTGAATCTTGTCCATTTGATCTACCTCTTTCATATTATTATTCTCCGCTGTGGATTATCAGCGGTATCGCCGTGCCGACGATAGTTCCTGCGAGCACCCATATCACCGTCGTTCCCATCGCCATATCGGCGAGCAGACCGACGAGGAGCCCGGCGAGTGCGCCGCAGATAACGCGGTTTCTCTTGCGGACGCCGCGGTCGGTGCGGCTGTCCATTTCCGATTTGAATTTTGCAAGGTCGCTGTCGCTTGATTCAGCATCGGAAAGCTTCAGCTTATCGCACGGGAATGTCTCACATTCATAACAGCTTTTGAAACTCTTGACAAGACAGCATATCCTGATGTCGCAGTCGTTGCCTCCGATGTTGCAGCCGGGACAGCCGTTCATCTCACCGTCGCCGAGTGTTCCCGTGTAATATTCACATTCTGCGCAGTTCATGCCGCATACGGCTTTGTGCTCCGGTAATTTCTCCTTCGGAGCGGATCTGTCCTTTTCCGCCTGTTCGCGGTTGCGCAGGCTGAGTACGGACTTGTAATTCGGGGGCGGCTTGTGTTCAAGCGAAAAACGCTCATGTCTTCCGCCCCGCGGATCCTTATACGGCGGCATTATTTGCTGAGCTGTTCTCTTGTATAATCGAGAAGTCCGCCGGCGAGAACGATATCCCGTGTACGTCCGGTGAGCTCACAGAGAACAGGTATCTCCGCGCCCGTTGTGACATTCTTTACGGTGAGCTGTGTCTTTCCGTCGGTGACGTCTTTGCGGACATTGGAGATCTCGAGCTTGTCACCTTCGCTTATCTTTTCGTAATCAGCCTCGTTAACGAAAGTGAGCGGAAGTATTCCCGCATTTATGAGGTTTGAGCGGTGTATTCTCGCGAAGCTCTTCACGAGTACTGCCTTTACGCCGAGGTACAGGGGTGCAAGTGCAGCGTGCTCTCTCGATGAGCCCTGACCGTAGTTCGAGCCGCCCACGATGATAGATTCGCCCATTTCCTTTGCTCTTGCGGGGAACTTCTCATCACATACCGTGAAGCAGTGCTGGGAGATAGCGGGGATATTGGAGCGGAGCGGAAGTATCTTCGCACCAGCGGGCATGATGTGGTCGGTGGTGATGTTGTCCCCTACCTTCAGCGAGCATCCGCAGGAGATATTCTCCGCGAGAGGCGCTGTTTTCGGGAAGGGCTTTATGTTCGGACCGCGGAGTATCTCAACGCTGTCCATATCCTTTTCATCGCAGGGAGGAACGACCATATTGTCGTTGATAACAAATTCGGAGGGCATTTCAAATGCGGGCATATCGCCGAGCGATACGGGGTTCGTGAGAACACCGGCGAGTGCGGATGCAGCCGCTGTTTCCGGAGATACGAGGTATATCTTGCCGTCCTTGGTACCGGAGCGTCCCTCAAAGTTCCTGTTGAATGTGCGGAGCGAGATGCCGCCCGAATTCGGGGACTGACCCATTCCGATGCAGGGGCCGCAGGCACTTTCAAGTATGCGCGCTCCGGCGTCTATCATAGCGGACAGGGCGCCGTTCTGTGCGAGCATATTCAGCACCTGCTTCGAGCCGGGTGCGATAGAGAGCGATACATCGGGATGAACGGTCTTTCCTTTGAGGATATGTGCTACCTTCATCATGTCCATGAGAGAGCTGTTCGTGCAGGAGCCTATGCACACCTGATCTATCTTCATGGAGCCGAGTTCGTCGATACTCTTGACGTTGTCTGGGGAATGAGGACAAGCTGCGAGCGGAACGAGCGCCGAAAGATCGATATTGATCTCCTCGTCATATACTGCATCGTCATCTGCTTTGAGTTCAGTCCATACATCACCGCGCTTCTGTGCGTCAAGGAATTTCTTTGTGATCT
>CAMVPV010000233.1 GCA_947169455.1 uncultured Clostridia bacterium
GGTTGGAGAGCATTCCACCGGGCACCTGATAAATAAGAGCGTTGGGATTTACAGCGAGCATCTTCTGGTCGATGAGACCGCTGTCTATGTACTTTTTTCTGAGCCCCATGAAGAAATCCCGAACTTCGTTCAGCTTCACGAGATCAAGACCGGTATCGTATTCCGTACCCTGGAAGGTTGCGACCATAGATTCTGTGGGCGCGTGGGATGTTCCGTTTGCGAGCGGAGACATAGCGGTGTCGATCATCTCGCAGCCGCTTTCAACGCCTTTCATCAGGCACATAGAAGCAAGACCGGAGGTATAGTGGGTATGGAGCTGTACGGGTATCTTTACAGCTGCCTTTATATCCTTAACGAGCTCGGCAGTCCTGTACGGAGTGAGCAGAGCAGCCATATCCTTGATGCATATCGAGTCAGCGCCTTCTTCCTCGCACTGCTTTGCATACTTTACGTAGTATTCGTTGGTGAAGATCTCACCGGTGGTGAAGGACATTGCGACCTGAGCGTGTGCGCCCTCCTTCTTTGCTGCGGAGATAGCTGTCTTAAGGTTCCTGATATCGTTGAGCGCGTCGAATATGCGGATAATATCTATACCGTTGGCAACTGCCTTCTGAACGAAATATTCAAGGATATCATCGGCATAGTGACGGTAGCCGAGCATATTCTGTCCTCTGAAGAGCATCTGGAGCTTGGTGTTGGGCATCTCGCGGCGGATGATGCGCAGTCTGTCCCAGGGGTCTTCATTGAGGAACCTTATGCAGGAGTCAAATGTCGCGCCGCCCCAGCATTCGCAGGAATAGAAGCCTATCTTGTCCATTGTTGAAAGGATGGGGAGCATATCGTCCATGCTCATGCGTGTTGCGAGCAGCGACTGATGAGCGTCTCTGAGGACTGTCTCGGTGATCAATATCTTTGACATGATTCACATACCGCCTTTCGGTCACGCAAGTGTTGCGATAACATCGCCGGTGTTGACTGTATCGCCCTTCTTGACATTTATTGAAGCGACCTTGCCTGCCTCGGGAGCAACGATATCGTTCTCCATCTTCATAGCTTCGAGTACTGCTATGACCTGACCCTTTGTAACGCTGTCGCCTGCATTTGCCTTGACATCGAGGATAGTTCCGGGCATGGGCGCGTTTATCGTTACCGAGCCTGCCGCTGCGGGAGCCGGTGCAGGTGCAGCAGGAGCGGGAGCCGCAGCCTTTGCGGGAGCCGCGGGTGCGGGAGCTGCTGCGGGCGCAGAGCCGTCCGTGATCTCATCAACGGAAACATCGTATGCTTTGCCGTTTACGGTAATGTTAAATCTTTTCATTTTTATAAACCACCATTCTATGATTTTTATACATGAGGAAACGGAACAAAGAGCACATAGAACCTGCCTTTCATCGGGCAAAGCGCTTTCTTTCGCAAAAAGGCTGTTCCCGGTATTTTATATGCATACCGATCAATATGATCGTGAAGCAGATCCCTGGCGTATCATGCCGTTTTACTGCGGAAATTGTTCAGAAAGGCATATTGCCGTGCTTCTTGGGAAGGCGCTTGTTCAGGCGCTTGCCTGCGGAGATATCGAGGGCAGAGATGATCCTGTCCCTTGCGGTATTCTCATCGATGACCTCATCGACAGCGCTTCTTGCGGCTGCATCGAATACGGAGCCGTACTCTGCAGAGAACTTTGCTTCAAGTTCCTTTCTCTTTTCGGGAACATTTGCAGCGCCCTTAAGCTCATCGTGATAGAGGAACTCTGCGCCCGCGCGGGGGTCGAGGGGAGCTATCACAGCGTTCTGATATGCAAATGTCATATCAGCGGAGCAGGTGCTGCCTGCAAGTGCGGTGAATGCCGCGCCGTAAGCCCTGCCCGAAACGAGCGAGATCTTGACGGTGGTAGCCTCGGCGTAAGCGCTCGCGGTCTTGGCGATATCCCTTACAGTGCCCGCCTTGTCACCGTCAGCGGAGGTATCGAAGCCCTCGGTATCGACTATCGTGATAACGGGGAGCGAGAAAGCATCACAGAAGCGAACGAACCTTGCGAGCTTGGAGCAGTCGTCAGCGGTGAGTTTCTTATCCGCCTTGTTCGTAGCGGCGATACCCACGGAAGAGCCGCCGACCGAAGCGAGAGCAGTATAGGCTGCTGTACCGAAATCAGCGGAAAGCTCGGTAACACTGCCTTCATCGGCGAGAGCCCCTGCCATTTCGGAGGCGGTGCCCTTTACAGGCTTGTTCGCTGCGGAAAATTCAAATTCGGGAGCAGGGGAGAGGTTGTTCTGCGGCAGGAAAGCGATGAGCTTTCTGACCTTGTCCATTGCGTCCGCATCGTCCTCGGCGATGACCGAAGCGGTGCCGTTCTTTGCTGCCTGTTCAGCGGAGCCTGTGCCCGCGCCGGCAGCCATATACATTTCAGCGTCCTTTGTCATAACGACGATATCGGCAGAAGCCGCCGCCATTGCAGCCGTGCCCGCGCATACGCCGGGGATCACTGCTATCTGCGGAACAACACCGGACAGATTGTTCACAGCGGCAAGGATATTGCCGAGAGCCGCGAGAGCATCCGCACCGTCATCGATGAACGCGCCGCAGGAATCATATATCCCGACAACGGGTACGCCGTTCCTTGAAGCGAGTTCGAGAACTCTGCATATCTTATCTGCGTGAGCCTTTGAAACAGCGCCCTTGTTCACGGTGCTGTCCTGAGAAAAAGCATAGACAGGCACTCCACCGACAAATCCGTATGCCGCAGCAACTCCTGCGAGGGAATCTCCTGCCTTGGCAAATGCGTCTATTTCGGTGAATGTGCCGTTGTCGAACAAAGCCGAAAGTCTTTTCTTTGCGGAAGTATCGGCGGAGACTGCGCTGTTGTAATCGGCAATACCCGCCTTCCGGCTCTCTGTAACCATAATCAAATATCCTCCGTTCGGGGAAAGGTCAGCCCTTTCCGTTCAAAATTCAACCATCATACATTATAACACATAATTTTTCTCATTGCAAGTATATTTTATATTTATTTACAATTTCTACAAATTTAGCGTTTTTATGAGATCAGCACCGATATTTCCGTCGGTGTTACGGCAGAAGGAAAGGATGCATCTCAAAACTGTGCCGGAAAACAAATTGCGGCTTGACATGTTGCCTGAAATGTTATGATATTTTTAACATACTGGTTTTTCGTCAGACAGACTACTATAAATATTATAAAGGTATGGTGAACGATATGGACGATCAGCAGAGAAATATGGCGGTCGAATGTATAAACTGCGGCGGTGAGCTCCGCTTCGACCCGGCTTCCGGAAAGCTGCGGTGCGATTTCTGTGATTCAGAATTTACCAATGAAGAGCTTGAAGAATATTTCCGCCAGAAAGAACAGCAGGGCGGCAGCACTCTCTCACAGACCGAAACAAACGAACAGGGACAGGAGATGCGCGCTCTCTCATGTTCATCATGCGGTGCAGAGCTCGTTACCGAGGAAAACACTGCCGCTACCCGCTGCCCGTTCTGCGGGAACAACACGATAGTCCCCGCACAGTTCTCGGGCGACCTCCGCCCCGACCTCATAATCCCGTTCGCATATACCAAACAGCAGGCAGAACAGACCTACAAGGGCTATTACTCCGGCAAGAAGCTGCTCCCGAAATCCTTCCTCACCACGAACCAGGTGCAGGAGATACAGGGCGTGTATGTTCCGTTCTGGCTGTACAGCGGCTCGGTGACGCTCCACGGGAACTACGTCGCAAAGGATATCAAGGAGACCTCCAGTGAGAAGATCATCAGCATATACAATGTCTCGCGTGATTCTCAC
>CAMVPV010000234.1 GCA_947169455.1 uncultured Clostridia bacterium
GACCGAAAACTTCACTCGCGGCTAACGCCGCGTTTTACGCTTAAGTTGTAGATAGCGCATAATATAATAATACAGCGGGAGAACCTTCCGTTCCCCCGCCGAAACAGCTGCGATGTACAGCCCCATGCTGCCGCAGTATATCAGTATCACATAACTTCAACAGTCCAGCCGAACTTGTCTTCCTTCTTGCCCCACTGGATGCCTGTGAGCTCATCATACAGCTTCTGGGAGATCTCACCGATCTCGCCGTTGTTGATATCCATCACCTTATCGCCCCATTTGAGGTGGCCTACGGGGGAGATAACGGCAGCCGTACCCGTGCCGAATACTTCCTTGAGGGTGCCTGCGAGGTAAGCGTCATACACTTCCTGTATGCCGAGGCGGCGCTCATTTACGGTATAGCCCATATCGCGGAGCATCTCGATGGAGGACATTCTTGTGATGCCGCCGAGGATAGAGCCCTGGAGAGCGGGAGTAACGATCTCGTTCTCGAAAGCGAAGAACACGTTCATCGTGCCGACTTCCTCGATATACTTCTGCTCAACGCCGTCAAGCCAGAGCACCTGTGTGTAGCCGACCTTTTCAGCCTCATCCTGTGCCTTGAGGGATGCTGCGTAGTTGCCGGCGGTCTTTGTGAAGCCCATGCCGCCTCTTACGGCGCGGACATAGTTCTGCTCAACATAGATCTTTACGGGAGCAAGACCCTCGGGGTAGTAAGCGCCGACGGGTGAGAGGATTATGCAGAAAATGAGGTGATGTGCGGGATGAACACCTACATGAGGATCCACTGCGAAGATGAACGGACGGATATAGAGCGATGTTCCCTCAGCGGAAGGGATCCAGTCAGCATCGGTCTTTACGAGCTCCTTGATGGCTTCAACGGCGAAAGCCTCGTCTATCTTGGGTATGCAGAGCCTGTCGTTGGAAACGTTGAGTCTTGCCATATTCTTGTCGGGGCGGAAAAGACGCACCTTGCCGTCCTGGCATCTGTAAGCCTTCAGACCCTCGAATACCTCCTGACCGTAGTGCAGGCACATAGCCGCAGGGTCAAGGGGAATGGGAGCGTAGGGGACTATCCTTGCATCGTGCCAGCCCTGTCCCTCGTCATAGTTCATGAGGAACATATGGTCGGTATAGTAATTGCCGAAACCGAGCTTGCTTTCGTCGGAAGGCTTTGCCTTGGGAGAGGTCGTACGGGTCACTTTGATTTCCATAGTAATGCTTCCTTTCCGCGGTGAGTGCTTTTTATGCAATTTACAGAAAAAACCATAAAAATTGCAGTTTTTTCACCGCAACAAAAATTATCATACTCATTATAACAGATAAGTGAACTTTTTTCAAGTAAAAGTTATATAAAAAAGCTATTGCATTTTTAAACCTTTTATGTTATAATTCAAATAGAAGATGAAAAGAAAAAATGATATTAAAATCGTTTTCGGGACATCTTGTCCTTGTCCTTGTAGCTCAGTAGGATAGAGCGAACGCCTCCTAAGCGTTAGGCCGCTGGTTCGACTCCAGTCAAGGACGCCAGATTTGTTCTAAAGTACATTGGCGGAAACAGTCACCTCCTTCACTTTAAGGCTGTTTCGTTCAAGCCGTGTACCACCTATTCAATGATCTTTTTCGCCGCAGATCTTGAATCAGAACGATACTTCGGGAGCCGCCCGGAGTATCGTTTTTTTATCCTTTTTCGCCCGGAGCCTCATCCGGCTGATATCGCACCGTTCCATATACAATAGACCGCGGTCGTTCACTGAACAGCCGCGGTCATTTTCATATACTCATATACTGACGATCAGACAAGCACACGCTTTATCGCCGCCATAAGCTCGCCGTATGTCTCAAATGCGGGGATATCGGGATTATCTGCCTTTATCTTGTCGGTGCTCTTGAAGAGGAAACCTGCCTTGCTTGCCTTTATCATGCCGAGATCGTTGTAGCTGTCACCGCTCGCAATGGTGTCAAATCCTATCGACTGGAGCGCCTTCACCGTGGAATACTTGGAGTTCTCGGTGCGCATCCTGTATCCGGTTATCTCGCCGGCGGGAGAAACTTCGAGCGTATTGCAGAATATGGTCGGCATACCAAGCTTCTTCATGAGCGGAGAAGCGAACTGCGTGAAGGTATCGCTGATGATTATCACCTGGCAGAGCGAACGCAGCTCATCAAGGAACTCCTTCGCGCCGGGCATGGGGTCTATCCCCGCGATGACATCCTGTATCTCCTTCAGACCGAGACCGTGCTCCTTGAGGATGCCTATCCTGTAATTCATGAGCTTGTTGTAGTCGGGCTCGTCACGGGTCGTCCTCTTCAGCTCGGGGATCTTAGTCGCCTCCGAGAAGGCTATCCAGATTTCGGGAACGAGCACTCCTTCGAGGTCGAGACAAGTTATAAACATCTTTTCTACTTCCTTTCGGTTTATCATATATGTTATTTCATTGTGTCCTGCATCAGTTTATGCATATCCGCGATAAGCGCATCTATGTCGCTGCGGTCATACACAGAGCCTTCCCAGTACTCATGCGCCACGACTGCCTGCCATACCAGCATAGCCATTCCGCCGGATGCCTTTATGCCGTGTCTGCGCGCGGTGCCGATGAGCTTCGTCACCTCGGGGTTGTATATCGCATCGAACACATACCCGCAGCCCGCTATGACGTCCTCGCTGACGGGACAGGCATCGGTATTTGGGTACATACCCACCGGAGAAGCGTTTATGAGCATATCGAACTTTCCGGATATCTCATCCGGGTGCAGCACGGTTATCTTCGCATCTATGCCGTTTTCCTCGGCATACTGCCTTACGGGGGCGGCTGTCTCCTCAAATCCGGGGAGCAGTGAAAGCGTGATATCCGCGCCCGCCCTGACTGCCTCGATAGCCATCATCCTGCCGACGCCGCCGCAGCCGCATTGAAGTACGCTGCCGCCGAGCTTCACGCCGTCTGCTTCAAGGGCGCGCAGGAAACCGTCGCAGTCGGTATTGTAGCCGATATGGCTGCCGTTCCGGTATGATACGCAGTTGACCGAATCATACCGCTCCGCCGAAGCATCAAGCTCATCGAGATATTTCACTATCGATATCTTGTGCGGTATTGTGATATTGAAGCCGTTCATCGTCATGAGGTCGGGGATGCTGTCCTCCAGCTCCTCGGGGGGTATCTCCTTGAGGGTATATTCCGCCTCAAAATTCTCAGCCAGTTCAAACAGCCGCTTGTGTATCGGCGGTGACATGGTATGCCTGAGAGGATAACCCAGCAGTCCGTAATGATCCATATATAGCCGCTCCTTTTACAGAATTAGATTACATTAAGCCTTTTTCCACGCATCTCCCGAGAAAAGCACCAGTATCGGGAAAATCTCCAGTCTGCCCGCGAGCATATCGAATATCAGCACTATCTTCGATACTATGCTGAAATCGCCGAAACCCGCCATAGGCCCCACAGATTCAAAACCCGGACCTATATTGTTGAAGCAGGCGACCACCGCTGAAATGTTCGTGGTGACAGAAAAACCATCGACCGATATGATAAGAAAGCTTATGACCAGGATAAGGCAGTACGCCGTAAGATACAGTGTCGTGCCGGTGACGACCTTCTCATCCACGGGCTGACCGTCCATGTGTATCGTCTGTATCTTCTGCGGACGCAGCACCTGTCCGATGTTCCTTTTAAGGCTCTTGAAAAGCAGCAGCAGGCGGGAGCATTTCAGTCCGCCGCCCGTACTTCCCGCGCAGGCGCCTACCAGCATCAGCGTGAGCATTATCCCCTTTGAGAATGTGGGCCACAG
>CAMVPV010000235.1 GCA_947169455.1 uncultured Clostridia bacterium
GCTTCCGTGTCACATCGATAGCAAGGGACGAATACGGCGCACCCGCGGCGTATCTTTCAAGGAGAGCGGTGCAGCAGGAATGCATGGAAAGCTATATCTCGCGGCTCGTTCCGGGGGATGTGATACCTGCGCGTGTGACGCACCTTGAACAGTTCGGGGCATTCGTGGATATAGGGTGCGGGATACCGTCGCTGATACCGGTCGATGCGATATCGGTATCGCGCATATCTCACCCCGCGGACAGATTTACGGCAGGACAGCGCATAAAAGCCGTAGTCAAGGGTATCAGCGGCGGACGGGTGTGGCTGTCGCACAAGGAGCTTCTGGGGACATGGGCGGAGAATGCGGCGTGCTTTTCCTGCGGCGAGACAGTCCCGGGCGTGATACGATCGGTGGAGGATTACGGTATATTCGTGGAGCTTGCGCCGAACCTTGCGGGGCTTGCCGAAACTCGGCAGGGGATAAGGGCGGGTCAGCACGCAGGAGTTTACATAAAAGCGCTGATACCCGAAAAGATGAAGGTCAAGCTGATAATCGTCGATGTTTTCGATGACTGCCTCCCGCCGCCGAAGATACGTTATTTCGTGAACAGCGGTCATATCGGCTGCTGGAAATACTCGGAGGGCTGTGCGGGCAAGAAGATAGAGACATATTTCTGAGCGGGCGACCCGCTGTCCCTATCGCGTCGCTATCGAAAAGCAAACTTTCTGTATCAGCCGCGGCTGCAACAGAACAGATAGTATAAACTAACGTCGCGTCGCCGGCGACTCGTGTCCATAAATAAACAGCAGAACAAAAACAGCCCCCCGGTCGTTGGTACAACCGACCGGGGGGCTGGATCATTACTTGCAGGAAATACTTTTCTATTTTGCGCCGTTTTCCCTGCCGGCAGCGGACACCGACATGATGAGCTTTTCGCTCTCCCGCACAGCGCTGAGCAGTGAGGGGGCATTTTCCGGGTAATCGGATGCGAGGTCGTTCGTGGTGATCACGATCACGTTCTCGCCAGACTGACCGCACGAAGCGGCGGAAACGGCAGCCCTGCTTACCGCCATCGCGGCATCTGCAAGGCCGTCCGAGGCAGCATCGGAAACGGCGAAGAACCGCCGGTCGTTGGACGGGTTGGACGAGTAGAGTATCCTGAACATCCTATATACAGCGAGCATGAGGTAATCGGACACCGAGCCTATGACTGCGGCGTTCTTTGTTCGGGCAGCCAGCGAGAGCAGTATATCCGCTGAATTGACGAACAGCTTGCGCCCGCGTACAGCGGCGGCGTCTGTCTCGCTGACAGGGGATATGCCCGCATCAACGGCAATAACGCGCCCGCCCGGTTCGGGGGAGCGCCCGAGAAGGTAGTCGCAGGAAACATTATAGTAATCGGCAGCCTTGACGATGAAATCGAGACCGCACTCACGTATGCCCTTTTCGTAATGGGACAGCAAAGCCTGTGAAACGCCGAGGTCGGCGGCGGCTTGTTTCTGACTGATGTTACGTTCCTTTCTGAGAAGTGAGATTATCCTTGGAAAGTCCGTATTCATTCCGTTACCTCCGGAGATGACAATTATGCACGGGCGGAAGAGACTTCCGAACGTGTCAACACACTGTAAATTATATAACATTTCTTACAGAATGTAAATAGGAACAACAAAAAATGACCGCTCTGTATTTGTAAATTTTCTGTGAACGGAGCGGGCTTTCGGTAAGTTATATGCAATTACGGTATTTTTTGTGATTTTTCTTGAAATCTCCGTTATTTTATGTTATGATAAAATAGGAATATTATGGGGCAGTAATTGCTGCCGGGAAACGGAGTGCATAAAAATGAGCATTGCAGATGATATATTCAGGCAGAACGTGAGGGATATCCTCGATAACGGGACATGGGACACCGACCTTGATGTCCGCCCCCGCTGGGAGGACGGCACCCCCGCACATACCATAAAGAAGTTCGGTCTTGTGAACCGCTACGACCTCTCTGCGGAGTTCCCGATAATGACGCTGCGCAGGACGTTCCTCAAGACCGCTGTCAAGGAGATGCTGTGGATATGGCAGAAGAAATCCAACAATATACATGACCTTGATGCGCATATATGGGACAGCTGGGCGGATGAGAACGGTTCGATAGGAAAAGCCTACGGCTATCAGCTCGGTATAAAGCATCATTATCCCGAGGGCGAGTTCGACCAGGTGGACAGGGTGCTCTATCTTCTGAAGCACGACCCCGCAAGCCGCCGCATACTCACGAACATATACAATCACGCCGACCTTTCGGAGATGAAGCTTTACCCGTGCGCGTACAGCATGACCTTCAACGTCACGGGGAACAGGCTGAACGCGATACTCAATCAGCGCTCGCAGGATATGCTCGCCGCGAACAACTGGAATATCTGCCAGTACGCGGTGTTGCTGCACATGATAGCGCAGGTCAGCGGATTTGAAGCGGGTGAGCTCGTCCATGTCATAGCAGATGCGCACATCTATGACAGGCACGTTCCGATAATAGAAAAGCTCATCGAAAAGGAGCCGTTCGATGCTCCCGGCTTCACGCTCGACAGGTCTGTAACCGATTTCTACAAATTCACCGCAGACAGCTTTTCGCTGGAAAACTATAAGTATCATGATGATGAGATAAAATTCCCGGTAGCCGTGTGAGGAGGAAAGATATATGAATGCGATAGCCGCAGTATGCAGGAACCGCGGGATAGGGAAGAACAACGACCTGCTGTTCAATATCCCGGAGGACAAGAAGTTTTTCCGCCGCATGACGACCGGAAAGACCGTGATAATGGGCAGAAAGACATATCAGTCGCTGCCGGGCGGAAAGGCGCTGCCCGACCGCAGGAACATCGTTCTTTCGGGCAATTCGGATCTTGCGCCCGCCGATGCCGAAGTATGCCGCAGCATTGATGAGCTACGCGCACTGATAAAGGATATCCCGCCGGAGGACATCTTCGTGATAGGCGGCGGTGAGATATATTCCGCACTTATAGATGAATGTGACCGTGCATACATCACGCTGATAGAAAGCTCTCCCGAAGCGGACAGGTTCTTTCCGGACATATTCTCGGGCGGCTGGACGCTTTCGGAAAGCTCGGAGGAAAAGCAGCATAACGATATAAGATTCCGTTTCATGACATACGTGAGGGCGTCCGCAGCGGAATGACGTCGCCTGTATATGATTTTGTGCGGGGATATGCGGAAAAGCATAATATACGCGCGCATATGCCGGGGCACAAGGGTATCTGCCGCGCGGAATGCGGATTTTCTCAGGCGTATCTCTATGATATCACCGAGATAAACGGCGCGGACTATCTCTTTGACCCGCACGGCATCATCGCGGAGAGCGAACGGAATGCCGCTGCACTCTTCCGCACAGCGGGAACGGTATATTCGACGGCGGGCTCGACTGCCTGCATACAGGCGATGCTCGCGTCGGTCTGCAGGTCAGGGGATACGGTAGCGGCTGCCCGCAATGCACATACCGCGTTCATAAACGCCTGTGCGCTGCTCGGGCTGGAGGCGGAATGGATATACCCCGATACGGACGGCGGCATCGCCGATTTCATCGAAGCTGCCGACAGGTCGATGTACGAGCGCAAGGAAGAGGCTCACAGAAGGATCGACGCAACATTCAAAAACGAAATAAAGATGTGAAAGTATAGAGAAGTCACAGGGGTGTGGTCCCTTGGGGACGGGGGTTGTGGACCATCAAATTCATGGTCCACAACCCCGTCCCCAAGGGACCACCTTTTATATTTTTATAAAAAACACCT
>CAMVPV010000236.1 GCA_947169455.1 uncultured Clostridia bacterium
CAGCGTGCCTATCTCCCTAAGCACCGATACCGATGCCGTGCGGGAATTTATCCGCGCGACGCTGCCGCCGTCCGCCGAGATCTCGCGTGTCACCGAGATCTGATCATCCTCGCAGGAGATCCCGAGCTCATCGAGCTTTGCGTGCACATCGGCAGAAAGTCCGGTGAAGAGTGCGGTGACAACAGCTTTATCGCAGCCTGCACGGACGATATCCTTTGTCACGCGCTGCCCTAGGACAGAGCTTATCCCGTTTATCAGTATTGATTTTCCCGCACCCGTTTCGCCCGTGAACACGTTGAACGCATCGGAAAACGGTATCACAGCCTCGCTGATGACCGCGAGATTTTTTATATAAAGCTCTTTAAGCATTTATATTGTCGTCCTTTCAATTTCGCTTTCCTCCGGCGGAGAAGCAAGCAGACCGCTCATCTCGTCCGCGAGCGCCGAGGCGTCCTCAGGGGTGCGCATAAGCACGAATATCGTATCATCGCCCGCAAGAGTTCCGACAACGCCGCTGCACCCGAGGCGGTCGAACACCGCACAGGCAGCCTGCGCCATTCCGGTATTGCACCTGAACACCACGGTGTTGCCCGCAAAATCAATGCTTATCACGGAATCGCGGAATATCTGCGGAACGCTCACCTTCTCGCGCTTTTCGGCGATGTAGCGGATATTCCCGTTCACATCCGCCGCTTTGCGGAGATGCAGCTCCCTTATATCCCTTGAAAGCGTTGCCTGAGTGACCGAGATATTCTCTGCGAGGAGGAGCTCACGGAGCTTCTCCTGCGTATCGACGCACTGTTCAGAGATTATCCCGAGAATGCGGTCCTGTCTGTAAGTTTTCATGTATGATCCACCTTTGATGAGCCGTCATTTGATAGGGCGCATGAGCTTGTTGTTCACAGCGTCGTAGAATGAAAAGCCCTTGATATCTATCAGCCGGAGCGTCTTATCCGATTTTGAGATCATCACTCTGTCGCTGAGACCGATGTTCCTGCCCGGTTTTCCATCTACCGTGAAATATACATCGCCCTCGTATGAGGTGTGGATCACCTCCAGCCGGTGCTCCGAGGAGAAAAGGATCGTCCTTGATGAAAGCGAATGCGGGCAGATCGGCGTAAATTCTATACAGTCAAGGCAGGGCTCAAGGATGGGACCGCCTGCCGAAATGCCGTAGGCAGTCGAGCCCGTCGGCGTCGAGAACACCACGCCGTCGGCGCGTATCTGACTTACCGTCCTGCCGTTCACGCAGATATCAAAATCCGCGATGCCGGAAAAAGGTCTTACGATAACGACATCGTTCAGTGCGGTGAATAACTCGGAGTTTCCGTCACTGCCGATTATCTCCGCCTGTATCATCATGCGCTCCTCAATCCTGAAGTCGCCGCTTATCAGCTTGGAGAGGCTGTCAAGCTCATCGCTTTCCATTGATGCCATGAAGCCGAGCCGTCCGGTATTTATTCCGAGCAGGGGCTTCCTGAATTCGGCGGCAAAGTCCGAATGGCGCAGGATAGTTCCGTCGCCGCCTATCGCGATCATGATATCACACATCTCGGCGGCATTCCTGCGCGGGAAGGTCTTGACATACCCGACAGACGAAAAGTATCCCGCATATTTTTCGTCAGCGAAGAGCTCAACGCCCATACCATTCAGGATCTCACACACCCTGAGTGAGGTGGGATGTGCATTTTTCTTTTCAAAATTAGGGAAAACAGCTATTTTCATCGGACAGTATCACCCTTCCCGCACAGCGACGCAAACGCCGTGTCAACGATATCTTTTGCATTTATAACACAGGCAGCTGTTCTGTCAGGAGTTTTTCTTGTCAGGAGAGCGAGATATTCGATGTTCCCGCCGCCGCCGCATATCGGGGAATGATCAGCCTTATCAACACAAAGCCCGCACAGATCGGCGGCACTCAGTATCTCATTTATGACACGTTCGTGCACCTTTCCCGAACGTACTATCCCTCGCTTGCCGACGTCCTGCCTGCCGCACTCGAACTGCGGCTTTATCAGCACGACAGCAGTGCCGTCGTCCGCAAGCAGCTCCGCTATCACCGGAAGAACGAGCTTCAGCGATATGAAAGAAACATCGCAGGTTATGATGTCCGGCTTTCCGCCGAGCTCCTCTGCCGTAAGCGTGCGGATATCACGCCCCTCCATATCCACCACACGAGGATCGTCCGCAAGACACGCGTCAAGCTGACCGTGTCCCACATCCACCGCATATACCTTTGCTGCGCCGTTCATCAGCAGGCACTGGGTAAATCCGCCTGTCGAAGCTCCGAGGTCGGCACATATCTTACCCTGTGCCGAAATGCCGAAAACATCTATCGCTTTTTCGAGCTTGAGTGCGCCCCTGCCGACATAGGCAGACTGTACAGCGGTTATCTTTACATCATCCCCGTCATTCACGCTTTCGGAGGGCTTCGCCGCTGCTTTCCCGTTGATCTCAACGCCGCCGCTCTGTATGAGTTCCTTGGCGCGTTCGCGGCTTTTTGCAAGCCCGTTCGCGGTAAGATATGCATCGAGCCGCATTATGCCTGCCCCCGTCCGTATCCAGTCATCATACTGATCATAGCCGCCCTGTCAAGCCCGATACTTGCCAGTGAGCGCTCCACAGGTGCCTGCTTGACAAATCCGTCTATCGCACGGATATGTATATTTCCCGTATAACCCATTGAAGTGAGCTTGTCCGCAAGCTGTACACCTATCCCGCCTGTGCGGCAGGATTCCTCGAAAAACAGCACATTTTCGTATCTCATGAGTGCATCTGCTGCTTCATCGGGCAGCGGATGTATCTTCAGAAGCTTCATGACATCGGTATCACCCGCTTCGGTGGCTGCCGCTTCAAGTTCAGCGCAGAGCCTTCCGTAAGTGACCGCTATCGTGCGCCCGCCGTTCCCGGCAATACGGAAATCGGCATATGGCAGGGTCTCATCGCCGGTATCGCCCTTCCCGCGCGGATAACGCACTGCGGCGATACCATCCGTTTCATACAGAGCTTTTTTAAGGCAAAGCTTTAGTTCGTGATAATTCGACGGTGAATAGACAGTTGAACCGGGTATCGCGGATATCATCGGCACATCGAATATACCCTGGTGCGTCTCGCCGTCCTCACCGACAACACCTGCACGGTCGATCGCAAGTACGATATGCAGCCGCGGTATCGCGCCGTCGTGCAGTATCTGGTCGAATGCGCGCTGGAGAAAGCTCGAATATACCGAGAATACAGGTATCTTTCCCATAGATGCGAGCCCGCAGCAGAACGTGACCGCGTGCTGTTCCGCGATCCCGACGTCAAAGAAGCGGTCGGGATGATCGGCTGCGAAGAACTGCAGTCCCGTACCGTATTTCATAGCTGCCGTGACCGCACATATACGGCTGTCGCGCTCACCCTCGGAGGTGAGCGTTTTCCCGAACACCGCGGAAAAACAGTCATCCGATATGACCTCGGGGTTGCCGTATTTCAGTTCATAAGCGCTTACCCCATGGAACGCCCCCGGATTTTTCTCGGCGGGACGGAAACCTTTTCCCTTTACAGTGTTTACATGGATAAGCACCGGTTTTCTGATTTTCTTCGCCGCCCTGAGAACATTGTCCAGTTCGGAGATATTGTGCCCATCGACCGGTCCGAGATAGACGAAGCCCATATCCTCAAACATCGTGGAGCGGTAGATGAACCATTTCAGCGTCGATTTTGAATGCTGTATCATTTTCTTGACCGGATTGCCTATAAGCGGGGTCTTATCGAGGATATTTTCTGCAAC
>CAMVPV010000237.1 GCA_947169455.1 uncultured Clostridia bacterium
TTGGAAGAAATGGCTAATAAACTTCAAAGATTCACTGCTGAAAATCGAGAAAAATTATTAAATATTATTAAAAGTTATTCTGAAAAATTTTCCCAGAATGATAATCAAATGGATGTCAATAATAATAATAATAACAACAATAACAATAATAATAACAACGGCGGCAGCTCTGCCGGTCTCCGCAAGGATATCCCCAAGCCCGATACCGACGACTGGCTCTCGGTCAAGGGGAACAAGATAGTTGACAGCAAGGGCAAGACAGTATGGCTCACCGGCGTGAACTGGTTCGGGTACAATACCGGTACGAACACCTTTGACGGTCTGTGGGCGTGCGATCTCAACACTTCCATCACCGCGATAGCCGACCACGGCTTCAATCTGCTCAGGGTGCCCATTTCCGCCGAGCTGATAAAGAACTGGTCGGAGGGAAAATATCCCGAGGCTAATTATAATCACGCATATAATTCCTACCTTGAAGGCATGAACAGCCTTGAAATATTCGATTACGTGGTCGGCAGCTGCCGCGCTGAGGGCATCAAGATAATGATAGATATCCACAGCGCTAAGACAGATGCCTCCGGTCACATGACGAATATGTGGTACAACGGCAATATCACCGAGAAGGATTATCTGAACGCACTCTCGTGGATGGCTAAGCGCTACAAGAATGATGATACCATAATAGCATACGACCTCAAGAACGAGCCCCACGGCAAGGCGAACGAATCTCCGCGCGCCAAGTGGGATGATTCCAAGGACGCCGAAAACTGGAAATATACCGCGGAAAAAGCCGCGAATGCCGTGCTGTCCAACAATCCCAATGTGCTCATAATGGTGGAGGGCATCGAGATATACCCCAAGGACATCAAGAAGAACGGCAATTTCACCTCAAAGGATATGGGAGATTACTTCTGTACATGGTGGGGCGGCAATCTCCGCGGCGTGAAGGATAACCCCGTGAACCTCGGCAAGTATCAGAACAAGCTGGTATATTCGCCGCACGACTACGGTCCTACGGTATATGAGCAGCCGTGGTTCAAGGGCAGCTATGATTTCAACAGTCTCTACAAGGACGCATGGCACGACAACTGGCTATACATCACCGAAAACGGCACCGCACCGCTCCTCGTGGGCGAATGGGGCGGCTTCATGCGCGACCCGAACCTCAAATGGATGACATATTTCCGTCAGCTCATCAAGAAATACCACCTCAGCCATACGTTCTGGTGCTTCAACGCCAATTCGGGCGATACGGGCGGTCTGGTAAAGGACGACTTCGTTACATGGGACAACGAGAAGTATGATTTCGTAAAGGAAGTCCTCTGGCAGCAGAACGGCAAATTCGTGGGTCTTGACCACGAGATACCGCTCGGAGACAACGGCATCACGCTCTCCGAGGCAAAGAACGCATATTGAGCGGGCGGCGGAAAGCCGCATCAGGCAATTGTCGCTGTTCTGCAAGACCCGCGATGCATACAGAAGTGATACACAGCATTTTATTTTTGCAAAATGATCGCATTAAGGAGTAATATCAAAAATGATAAAATTGTCTCTTGCCGTCCCCTGCTTCAACGAGCAGGATAATGTCATACCGTTTTATGAGGCTGTCCGGGCGGCATTCGGCGGCAGGGGATTTTCCTACGAGATAGTATTTGTCAATGACGGCAGCCGCGACAGGACATCCGAGCGCCTCGCGGAGATCATCGCCGGCGGGGACGGCAACGTCACCGCCGCAGAATTTTCCCGCAACTTCGGAAAGGAGGCGGCGGTGCTGTGTGCTTTGAAGCACTGCACCGGCGAATATACGGTAGTGATAGACGCCGATCTCCAGCAGCGCCCCGAAGTGGTGCTCGAAATGTACGATTACCTTGAAGCGCACCCCGAATGTGACTGCGTTGCGGCATATCAGGAAAAGCGACGCGAAAGCCTGTTCATGAAGATATGCAAGTCAGGGTTCTATAATATAGTGAACCGCCTCAGCGACACGAAGTTCCACCCGGACGCGAGCGATTTCCGTATGTTCCGCAGCAATATGCGGGATGCGGTCATCGGACTGCATGAATATCAGCGCTTCTCGAAGGGCATATTCTCGTGGGTCGGTTTCGAGACACACTATATACCATATACCGTTCACGAACGCAATGCGGGTACCTCCGCGTGGAATTTCCGCAAGCTGTTCCGCTATGCCGCGGACGGTATATCCGCCTATACCACCGCACCGCTGAGATTTCCGCTGTATGCCGGCGGACTGTTCACCGCTGCCGGCATCGCGGGACTGATAATATCGTTATTCCTGAACAACATCGATGATATACGATATACCATCATCCTTTCGGTGATCTCGGTCATCGGCGGGATAATACTCATATCGGTCGGCATACTCGGAAAATATATAGCTGATATATGCATACGGGGCAAGGAACGCCCCGTATATATCGAAAAGTCGTGCAATACATCCCGGAAGGAGCCCGATGAAAGCGATGGATAAGATCACAGAGCTTATAAAAAAGTACCGTGAGATAATAATGTATATAGTGATCGGGGTCTGCACCACCGCTGTGAACTGGCTCGTATATACGCCGCTGGCGGCGGCGGGCGCGGATCTTGCCGTATGCAATGCTTTGGCGTGGTCGGTGGCAGCGGTATTCGCGTTCTTCACGAACAAGCTGCTCGTTTTTGACAGCAAGGATATGAGACCCGCGGTGATACTGCGCGAAGGAACTATGTTCATCGGCTCACGGGTGATCTCCGGTATATTCGAGATATTCCTGCCCTCGCTGCTGGTGAGGATAGGTCTTGATGCGGAGATACTCGGCATTCGCGGCGCGGCTGCCAAGCTGGTGACCAGCGTCATCATCATAGTGATGAACTACGTATTCAGCAAGCTGATCGTTTTCAGGAAGAAAGATACCGAAGGAGACATAAAATGATAATTTCAGTTACCGATGCGGAATGCGGCATCGGAAGGGCATTTCTCAGCGAAGCCGAACGCAGGGGGCATGAGGTCTCGGACGATACTCACATCGATATGAACGACCCCGCCGCACTGCGGGAGCATTACAATGCGCTGCGACCGGATGCGGTCGTTCACTGCCGCACCGATACGCGCCGCGATGTCACGCTGACCGAGAACATATCGAGGGTATGCCGTGCAGTCGGCACACGGATGATGCTTGTCAGTTCAGCGGAGATATACGGCAGCAGCGGGGAATTCTCCGAGAGCAGTCCTATGCAGCCGCAGAGCACATACGGAAAGAAGCGCCTCTCGTGTGAAAGGCGCTTTGCAGAGATATGCCGCACGGGGTACATACTCCGGCTGCCGGAGATGATCTTCGGGCAGGGCGGCGATATGGATATCGTGGAGGCTATACTATCGGAGGGAGCGGTGAGCAGTGAATTCACCGCCGACCACAGCGTTGAACGGTGCGCGGTGTATGCTCCGGACGCAGCCGAGCTCGGGATAGATATCATCGAGAGCGGGCGCACAGGCGTATATAACTGCGCGAACGAGGGCAGGTTCACGATGTTCGCTTTCACCTGTGAAACGTTCCGGCTTGCGCGTCTGGCGGGGCACGCGGATTACTACGACATTACGGTGAACCCGTCGGAGGAGGGCGGCGACAGCATACTGCTTCGCTGCGAGAACATACTCGCTGCGGGCATAGAACCGCTCGATGACTGGCACACGGCACTGGAACGGTGCATCGCATCGAAAAAAATCACTTGACAAACGGGAAACACCATGCTATAATATAAAAAGAAGGACG
>CAMVPV010000238.1 GCA_947169455.1 uncultured Clostridia bacterium
ATCTCCGGGTCGAGCCCCCGCTTCTTTGCGATGATCGAAGCTGCGAGCGATACGCCGTACAGATGCGCAGCGGCGCTCATACGGTCATCTGTATCATCTATCTTATCCAGTTCGGAATTGACATATTTCCTGAGTTCCTTCAATCTGCTCATAGGTGTTTCCTCCTTTGTGATCAACTGAACAACAATTAAATTATACATCACACCCTGCTTTTTGTCAATACACGCTTTTCCCGAAAAGCCGCATTGCGCTCTTGCAGGAAAAGCGCAGATGAAAGCAGCAGTATCAGGATTGGCTGTAAATGTTCATATATGTATATTGTATATATTTATAGCACATAGCACGATAATTTTGTACAGACTGTTCATATAAATATAGTGCATCATACGTTGTTTTGTGATATAATCATTATATAAGGTCATTATTATCCGGAAAATGCTCATGAAGCCCTTTCGGTGAACCAAGGAAACGGAAATAAGTACGAGCCACATCTGAAAATGTGATCCGGTGGAAGTTGTACATTTCCGATCCCTGACATGAGTTCGGGAACAATTTATTTATGGAACGGTGAAAGATATGGATATCTGGGTCGAAACACTGAATTCGGTGAGCAGTGAGATCGGAAACGGCACGGCAGCAAAGGTTGCTGCAGTAGCGATCATTCTGATAATTGTCGTGTTATTTATCGCAATGCTGTTTTTTGTACTCTGGCTGCTGCTGAAGCTGAACCGCAGGATCTTTTCC
This sequence comes from uncultured Clostridia bacterium, assembly GCA_947169455.1. The sequence goes on from CAMVPV010000238.1 coordinate 745, forward strand.
CGCTTTGAAAAAAAGCACGGAAAACAGCTCCAGTTCCAGTTCCTCGAAAAATGTTTATCCGTTGCACTGGTCGTGGTGATAATCGTTGTCCCGCTTGCGGGCGACAGGATATCGCAGTCGCTGCTAGGAAGTACGGCAGTGATAGCAGCAGTAGCGGGTATTGCCGCACAGGACGTTCTGAAAGATGTATTTTCGGGACTTATGATAAGTATCTACAAGCCTTTCGATATCGGCGACAGGATAGAGCTTGAGGACGGAACGGTCGGTATCGTTGAGAGCATTACCATGCGTCATGTTGTAATAGTACTGATAGATACCGTACGTCTGGTGATACCGAACAGTAAGCTGAATAACATCCCTGTACATAATTACAGCTATGGGAACAGGCCGCGTTCCATCCTGTTCAGATTTCCTGTGAGCTATGATTCTGATATAGAGAAAACGAAGAAGGTCATTTTTGATACGGTCAGGGATAGTCCCTATTCCATAGAGGGGATAAACGACAAGACCGGAGAGAATGAGTATCTGCCGGTATATTTTATTGACATTGAAGAAAGCGCACTGATAATGTCTGTCACGGTATTTTACAGCAATTCAGACCCTACGTGGATAGTCAAGGACGATATAAATTCGCGTGTATTTGCAGCGTTCAAAAAGAATGATATCGAAGTTCCTTACAGCAAAATGAATGTTATACTGAATGATAACGGCGGCAGACCCGATCTGCGGAAATAACATAAAATGTACATCATGGGATGTCAGAGCGCTCTGAGATGTGAGCGGTACAGGAGGAACAATGAGATCACAAATAATGAAAAGGCTGTCAATCGCAGCCGGCACGGTCAAAACAAGCCTGGCAATGGTAATACCGATACTTTTCATAGGCAGTATCACAGTGCTGATGAACAGCTTCCCGATAAAGGCATATCAGGATTTTCTCGATTCTTTTCTTGGCGGGGTGCTGCGCAGCATCATACTTATGATCCAGCTGGTGACAGTAGGCATACTTGCGGTATATATGACCATAGCGCTCAACCTGTGCTATATGGACCGTACCGAGGAGGGTCAGAGGCTCGTATTCAGATTCGGCAGCCTTCTCGGATGCCTGACGGGATTTTTTATCCTCGTCGGATTTTTTTCGGGAGATATCGATATCTCACTGCTGAGCGGACAGGGAGTTTTCAGCGCTCTTCTTGCGGGGATCTTCGGGTCGGCGCTATTCCGGAGATTTGAAAAACTGTTCAAGGTGAAGAAGAAAGTATTTGTTGACGGGGCGGATTCCGAATTCAATGCGGCGCTGCACGTAGTACTGCCGTTTCTTGCCGTGACACTTTGCTTTGCCGCTGCAAATCAGCTCATCACCTCATTATTCGGGGTGCAGAGCGTTCAGCATCTGTTCATGAAGGCTGTCGATGCGGTATTCATAAAGATGCACAGATCGTATTTCAGCGGTATGCTGTTCATTGTTCTGATAAGTGTGATGTGGTTTTTCGGTATCCACGGAAACAACGTTCTTAATCAGGTCGCCGAGGATATGTTTATCCCGATAGTTCCCGGAGAGGTCGTATCAAAGAGCTTTATTGACACATTTGTGAATATGGGCGGAACGGGCTGTACTATCGGTCTGCTGTTTTCACTGATATTGTTCGGAAAGCGCAGCTCTACGAAAAAACTTTCTCACATTGCGTTCCTGCCGGGTATATTCAACATAGGGGAACTGCTCGTGTTCGGGCTCCCTGTGATATACAATCCGCTTATGCTGATCCCGTTCATACTGGCACCTGTGCTGTGCTATACGAATGCCTTCCTGCTGACTAAGGCAGGCTTTCTGCCTCAGGTGATCAATTCGGTGGAATGGACAACTCCTGCGCTGCTAAGCGGATATTTAGCCACCGGATCTGCAAGGGGGATAATAGTTCAGCTGCTGAATATCGTTATCTCGGCTGCCTGCTATGCGCCTTTCATCATAATGCTCGAAAAGAGATCTCTTGATGAGTTTTCTTCCGCGATGAATGAACTTGTCGGGATACTCAAAAAGAGTGAGGAGACCACCGAAGAGGTAGTACTCACGGAATGTGAAGGCAATGTCGGACGGCTTGCCAAGCTTCTTGCGACTGATCTTGAGATGTCGCTGAGATCCGCTTCACCTGAGGCAGAGACCGACAGTACTGAAAGTCCGCTGCTTATGAAATATCAGCCCCAGTTTGACAATACCGGCCGCTGCATCGGTGCGGAATCACTTCTTCGCTGGAACCACACACGATACGGCATCGTCTATCCGCCGCTCGTCGTTCATCTTGCAAAGGAAAGCGGAGAGCTGTACAGGCTCGAAACGTATATCATTGAAAAATCGGTACGCGATTCGGAAAGCTTCAGACAATGCTTCGGTGAAGATTTCAAGCTTAGCGTAAATGTTACGGTAACGACCCTTTACGATAAGAGATTCATCGGGTTCGTTGAGGAGATAGCAGAGAGGTATCATCTGAAGACGGGAAATGTCTGCATTGAGATCACGGAGGAGACAGAGCTCGTGACCACAGAAGAAACGGGCGAGCTTATAAAGAAGATCAGGTCGTTCGGTTACACCTTTGCACTGGATGATTTCAGCATGGGACACACATCGCTCCAGTATCTCCAGCACAATCAGTTCGATCTCGTCAAGCTGGACGGAAATCTTGTAAGATCTGTACTTACCAATGTCCGCACAAAGGAGATAATCAATTCGATAGTGTATCTGTCAAAGTCGCTTGATTTCAAGGTACTTGCCGAGTTCGTCGAGACCACGGAACAGAAGGATGCTCTCGAACAGATAGGCTGTCTCCTGTATCAGGGATATCTGTTCAGTCCGGCGATAGACAGGGAGTCGCTCATTTCTCTGGGCAGCGCGAAAAAATCGTAGGTATCTGTCTGTACTGAAGCTTCAAAGAGGGTCAGGTATAATATTACTTCGGCAATTAAATATCCACTATCTACAACTTAAGCGTAAAACGCGGCGTTAGCCGCGAGTGAAGTTTTCG
>CAMVPV010000239.1 GCA_947169455.1 uncultured Clostridia bacterium
TATCTACCGGAAAATGTGTTCTACATATTATAGATATTTAATTGCCGAAGTAATATATATGTATATCAGGGGTGCTCCAAAATACGTGTCGCCGTCCATTTTCCGTTTATTTTTTCGGCGGTTATCCGTGATTTGATGCCGCCGCAGGAGGTGATATCTTCCCCGTCGGCATCATAGCCGCTGTGACTGTATTTTATCCACAGCACAGCGGTATCTCCGTCTGTTTTTCCCGTGAGTACCTCAAGCGTATGCTTTTCGGAGGAGACGCCTTTATAGTCAGCATAGGAATAGAAAGCGAGTTCTCCGTATTTGCTGTGAGCATCGGTATCAGCTTCATATACCGCCGAAAGTGCAGTCTCGATATCATCAACAAGCTGCCGGAGCTCCGCTTTGTCCCCGGGTGTCATTTCGGTGCGCAGCTCGGAATATATCTCCTCGCCGAAAAAGTCGAGTTCCCATTGATATTCTCCCTCGCGCAGCCTGTATTTCCCGCATGAGCAGAGAATGACAGCTGCGGTCAGACATACGACAGCTTTCCTTATCATAACTTGCGGTCACTTGCTCCTTTCCGATAATAGATATATGCACATTCACCATCGTCGCTGTGACCGATGAACCAGTCATATTTTTTTGAAACGATATAGAGATCGGTGAGCAGTATGCTTGTTTCCGCGAGGACCTTTATGATATCTTCGGGATATCCTTCATAGACCCAGCCTTCACGCAGTATAAGAAAGACTTTTTCATTTGCCGGCACAGGTACAGCAGCTTTTATCTCGTTGCAGTAAGCATCCCAATCACTGCCAAAGGATGCTATATGCTCCTGTCTGAGACCTTCTTTGAGATGTTTCCAGAAAAATTCGCTGTCATCAGAAGAATGGATGCGAAAATATTCTGCATCATATTTTGAATTGATGTCATGTTTTGCATAAGCATAGAAAAAGCATCCGAAGATATTTTTATATGCGGACTTGGAAAATTCACCGAACCTGCTTCGGTCGATATGCTTGTCTTTTAAGATCTGTTCTATCTCATCGCGTATAGGATATCTTTTTCGTCTGTGTGAGGGAGTTTCGGTACTGTACACCATAAAATCACCTGAAAAAAGGCGGTACGCAGGAGCATACCGCCTTCAATAAATATCTCCCGTAAAACTATCCGAGATTATTGAGATGATACTTCATGATAATGTACGGGTAATTCTTATAGCAGTAATCGAGATCGACGTTCTCGGGTATGCCCTCCATCTGACCGCTCTCGCTGTACTGCCACATTCCGTAGGCGTAGCCGAAGTTCTCGCTCAGGCGCTGTTCATCGCCCCAGCAGGCTACCCAGTTGTCATACACGTTCACTCTGCTCTGTATGAGACAGTCGTCGTAGAACTTCGCAAAGCTGTATATCATTGCGTAATATCCTGCATTTTCGAGCTTTTCCATGAACGTGCATACGATATCGGTAACTTCCTCCTTGGTCATTTCCTGGTAGAAGGATTCCTCTATATCGAGCACGAGGGGATAGGTCGGGCGGTAATTCTTAACGGTGCTGAGGAAGAAGTCCGCTTCTATCTCGGCTTCCTCAACGTTCTTCGCGTAGAGATAATGGTAGAAGCCGTAGGGTATGCCGTACTGTTCGCAGCCTGCAACGTTCTGTTCAAGGCGCTTATCCACATCCTCCTGACCGTAGGAGGCGCGTATCATAACGAATTCGACTTCGGGATTGGCGCTAAGCACTTCCCAGTCGATGTCGCCCTGCCACTTGGAGATATCTATTCCGGAATAGCGGGACTGATATACATTTATGCAGAAGGAGTCGGTCTTGTCGTTGTTGGAGACAACTGTGATTATCGCGGAGCCGTCGCCCACAGCGGTGATGCAGCCGTCATGAGAAACGGTCGCAACGGTGGGGTCGCTCGAAAAATATGCGAGGGTATATACTGCGCCATCGGGATATGCCCTTACCGAAGGTGTCATTGTCTCGCCAATGCGGAGCGAATCTGAGGAAACGTTGAATTCTATCCTTGAAGGGAGGATATTTCCTGCTTCATCATATTCATTGGTGAGTTCTTCCGGTAGAGCATCTCCGTCGGTAATGACAACGTCGATAACGTCATACAGTGCGCCGGAAGAAGCAGTTACCTGAGTTATGCCGGGTGCAACGCCGGTAATGGTGCCGCCGGCAGAGACCTTTGCTATCGAGGTATCAGCGGAGGAATATGTTATGGTATAATCTGCGCCCTCGGGATATACCGAGATGCCGGGGCGTTTCTTCTCGCCCGCGGGAATGGTGACGCTGTCCGCCTTGAATTCTATGTACTCCTGTGTGTACGGGGACTGAGGGTCGAGCACCTCGATCTCCATAGTATCCGAAAGACCGTTGTCGGTGGTGATGGTCACGGTGCATTTTCCTGCGCCTACGGCAGTGAGCTCACCGTTCTTTGCGGCGGTGACGATGCCCTCATCGGAGGACTGATACTTCACCGAATAGCTGCATCCCTTGGGGGATACCCTTGCAGCGGCGCGCCATTTTTCGCCGACGTTCATGGTATGGGAATCATTGGAGAAGAATATCTTCTCTGCGGGCTTCTTGTTTGCGTCGTTCTTTTCAACTACCTTGACGCTGACCGATACGGAATAGCCGTCCTCGGAGGTGAGTATCACATTTGCGACACCGGGAGCATTTGCGGTGATGCGTCCCTTATCGCTCACGGATACGATATCCGGGTTGTCGCTGGCGAAGGAAATGACGCCTGCGCCCGGGTCGATAACGGTGGGCTTGATAGTGTAGCTTATACCGCATCTGATAGCGAGAGATGTGCGCGGCACGGTGAAGGACACCGTTTCCTCGCTTTCATCCGCTGTTTCTGGGGCGGAGCCGTTATTATTGCTGCCGGCAGAATTGACATTGCCGTTTTCGTCAACAAGACCTGCTGCAACAGCAGGATCAACAAATTCGTCGGCAGAAGCGGTTATGCCTGCCGAAATAAACATCATAGCCGAAATGGCAGCCGCTGCCGCGCAGCGGACGATACCGTTCTTTATCATCTTGCCTCTCCTCATCATACAGCAGCGCTTATCGATATATCGCGGCTGCCGGTTTCTTTTGTTTTGTTTGTCTGCTTTATCGCGTCACAGCACTAAACCCCTCGCTGTGCGGATATATCTATATAAATCAATTTTAACATCAACAGGGGGGCGTGTCAAGGTTTATATTTGCCATTTCATCAAAGTTTGATGATTTTCCGCAAATTTCATAAATATATACTGTAAAAACTGGTAATCATACAGAAACATACGTTTTACAATTTGCCCGTTGGCGGAACCATGACAGCTGTTCCGCTCATCCCCGGTCATGTTGTGATGCACGGTCGTTTTTCCTCTCATCCTGCTTCTTTTCTGTTTGTCGGTTGATTTATATTCGCTTTTCCTCGCAGCCGGCTATTGTTTGTGAATATTTGCTGTTACTCGTTCTGACGCATTGTGCGAGGGGACAACCCCATAGGAGAGAGGGGGCAACCGCTACGCTCAATCCCCCTCTCCCCTAAAGGGGTTTTCCCCAAACGAGCTTGCTCGTTAGTGCTCGTCCCTTTCCGGTTTACCCCTCACCCCTTGTTCAGCAGTTCTGCGACAGGGTTCCCATTTACCTGACAGACCTTCAATTTCAAAAACAGCTTTCTTTCCGTGCATCCTTCAATTGCCTAACTCGAATTTATGTTATGAACATATACGTACCTTTTCCTTGATTTACAACCAAC
>CAMVPV010000240.1 GCA_947169455.1 uncultured Clostridia bacterium
AATTCATATACGAAAAATTCATCGAGGGTCAGAGCGACTATCTCGATGTTGACCCTGTGGGGATATCGGACTCGTTCGAGCTTGACCCCGAAAGCGGGGAATTCATTTTCTGCGGTATAAACGGCGAGGATGCCGGCGGCAATTTTCTTTCGCTCCCCAAGGAGATAGATCTGAAAAAGGTGATGAAGAAAATACCCGACACCACCGATTCCATGTTCCGCAGCGGCAGGTACAAAGAATATACCTTTGACGAGCTGATAAAGCTATCGGCTGACGATGATTGATCGATCGATACCGGACTTCATACACTTCATACAGGACAGTGATCTATTATATTTCATATAAAACAGGCAATAGTCGTAGAGGGAAAATACGACAAGATAAAGCTCGGCGCGATGACCGATGCGGTGATAATCCCGACCGGCGGCTTCCGCATCTACAAGGATAAGGAAAAGCTTGAACTGATACGGCACTTCGCCGCGCGTGACGGAGTGATAATCCTTACCGATTCCGACTCTGCGGGGTTCCGCATACGCCGCTTTCTGAAGGGCGCTGTCGGCGGAACTCTGATAAATGTATATATCCCCGATATCTTCGGCAAGGAAAAGCGCAAGTCCGCTCCCTCGAAGGAGGGCAAGCTCGGTGTGGAGGGCATGGAGATACCCGTGCTGACCGAGGCTTTCCGCCGCGCGGGGATAAATGTATCGGAGGATAACGCAGATATCCCCGCTCCCCCCGCCGACCCCATAACAAAGACCGATCTGTATGAGCTCGGGCTTTCCGGCAGGGAGAATTCCTCCGCGATGAGAAAAGCACTGCTCGAACATTACGGACTGCCCTCGCTGCTCACTTCATCCGGCATTATAGAGGTGCTCAACACCATGACCACACGCGAGGAATTCATGAAAACTGCCGCTGCACTCTTAAAAGCTGAATGATCGGAGGTCCGTTTTAATATATGGTATTCTCGGGACTTGTATTTCTCTATTTCTACCTTCCCATAGTGATCATACTGTATCTGTTCCTGAACAACAGGGGAAGAAATATCCTCCTGCTCATTTCGGGGCTGATATTCTACGCATGGGGAGAGCCGTTCTATCTCGTAATAATGCTGCTCTCCACCGCGATAGACTACACAGCGGGGCGGTTCATGGACAAGTACGACAATGACGACAGGGTGCGGAAGATATGCCTTATCGTGTCGGTGTGCATGAATATCGGTCTGCTCGCAGTATTCAAATACAGCGATTTCATTTTTGCGAACCTCAACAATATACCCGGCGTCGCGCTGGAAAATCCGGTGCTGGCGGTGAACCGCGGGCTGAACAAGGCTTTTCATCTCGGGCTGACCGAGGATCATGTTAAGCTGCCTATCGGCATATCGTTCTTCACGTTCCAGAGTATGTCCTACACGATAGATCTCTACCACCGCAATATCAAGGTGCAGAAGAGCTTTGTCAATTTTGCGGCATACGTTTCCATGTTCCCGCAGATAGTCGCGGGGCCTATCGTCCGCTATGAAGATGTGGCAGCCGAGCTCGACAGCAGAACGGTGAATATGTCGAAGATAGGCTCGGGAACGAACATCTTCATAAAGGGACTTGCAAAGAAGGTGCTGCTCGCTAACAATATAGGCGCTGTGTGGACGGCTGTGAAGGCGCAGGACTTCACGGAAATATCCGCGCTGACAGCATGGCTCGGGATACTTTCGTTCACTTTCCAGCTCTATTTCGATTTTTCGGGCTATTCTGATATGGCGACAGGGCTCGGCAGGATGCTCGGTTTCCGTTTTCCGCAGAACTTCGATCACCCGTATATATCAAAAAGCGTCACCGAGTTCTGGCGCAGATGGCACATGACGCTCGGTCTGTGGTTCCGCAATTATGTATATATACCGCTCGGCGGCAACCGCAAGGGCGCTGCACGCACGTATATCAACCTGTTCATAGTATGGGCGCTGACCGGTCTGTGGCACGGCGCAAGCTGGAACTTCATACTGTGGGGAATATTCTACGGCGTACTCATCATGACAGAAAAGGCGGGCTGGGGGAAGATACTCGAAAAGCTGCCCGCTCCCGTGAGCATATTATATACCTTCCTGCTTGCGGTGTTCGGATGGGTGCTGTTCGATACCGATACCCTCGCCGATGCGGGGCACCTGTTCGGTGCGATGTTCGGCGCGAACCGCATAGGCGCGGACAGCTTCGGGGTATATACCCTCACCTCGAACCTGCTGATATTCCTTGTGTGCATAGTCGGCTCGACAGGTATAGTGCCGAGATTCGCCGCGGATATCAACGGAAAGCTGAAGGGCGCGCTCGATTACGCCGTGCCTGCGGTGAATGCCGCGATACTGCTGATATGCACAGCCTTCCTCGTGGATGCAACGTACAATCCGTTCATGTATTTCAGATTTTAAGGGAACCGCATTATGAATGAAAAAAAGACCGCAGAAAAAAAGACTGCGGAAGAGCTCAACAATGAAGTCATAGAATTCTTCAAATACAACGAAAAGACCGAAAAAACGGTCAACAAGAAGGCAGTGGCGCTCTCTGCCGTCACCGTGCTGGTATTTTTCGGGCTGCTCGTGCTTTTTGCGGTGATGACCGTTTTCGGGGAAAAGAAGACCTTTTCCGAGCTGGAGAACCGCAATCTCGAAAGATTTCCGAAATATGATTCCGAGGACTTCTTCGGCGGAGAGTATACCGACGATATCGAGGTCTATACCGCCGACCACTTCTTCGGGCGGGATATGTTCGTGAAGTTCAAGACCATGTGCGACCTTGCAATGGGCAGGCATGAAAGGAACGATGTATATATCCTGAAAAACAGGCTGGTGCAGAGGTTTGACGCCCCCGATGAAAAGGCGGTCGGAAGGAGCATAGACGCGATAAATGCGTTTGCCGATGAGATAAAGAAGCCTGTGTTCATGATGCTCGTGCCAACATCGGGTGAGATATACGCGGACGAGCTGCCGAGCAATGCACCCATGGAGAGCGAGAAGGATTTCATCGAGGACGTATATAGCAGGCTGAACAGCAGTGTTTCGGCGATAGATGTATATAATACCCTGAAGCTGAGCGAGGACGAGTACATCTATTACCGCAACGACCACCACTGGACGAGCCGCGGAGCGTATCTCGCATACTATACCGCCGGAAAGAAAATGGGGTACACGCCGGGCGAAATGAACCGCTACGATATAGAGCACGCATCCTCGGATTTCAAGGGCTCGCTCTATTCGCGCGCGCTGTACGACGGCATCGAGGCGGATACGCTCGATATCTACCGCTGCATGGACGGCTTTGAGATAACCGGAGAGTATGCATACTCATCGTCCGACGACGAGGGCACGTTCACCGGCAGCATATATCACCGCGAGAACCTTGACCGCAAGGACAAGTATCTCACCTTTACGGGGGAGAATATGCCCGTCGTGACGGTGACCTCCGACAGCACGGGCGGCAGCCTGCTCATCGTGAAGGACAGCTACGCGAACTGCTATCTGCCGTTCCTTATGCAGCACTACTCTAAGGTGACAATGATAGACCTGCGCTATATGCAGATAAGCTACAAGGAATTCATCGACATAAACAGGTACGATCAGGTGCTTATACTCTACAATGCGCTCACGTTTTCGACCGATAAGAATATCCCGCGTCTCGGGCTGTGAGGCGCTCAGGCAGATAAAAAACCACTACCCACAACTTAAGCGTAAAACGCGGCGTAAGCCGCGAGTAAAGTT
>CAMVPV010000241.1 GCA_947169455.1 uncultured Clostridia bacterium
CGAAGGCGCACACGGCAAAGCGGCGCTTCACCGCTTGGCATCGTACCAGCTGATACCCTCGCCCACGTCAGCGGTCAGCGGAACATCGAGCTGCGCCGCGCAGCGCATCTCCTCCGCAAGCACAGCGGCTGTGCGTTCCCTGTCCTTCTCCGACGCTTCTATGATGAGCTCATCGTGCACCTGCAATATCAGCCGCGCATCGAGCTTTTCCTCGCGCAGCCTTCTGAACACGCGCACCATAGCTATCTTGATGATATCGGCGGCAGTCCCCTGTATGGGAGCGTTCATAGCGGCGCGCTTTCCGAACGCCTGTATATTCTTGTTCTTCGAGGCAAGCTCCGGGATATATCTCCGTCTGCCGTACATAGTCTCGGAGTAGCCGTTCTTTATCGCATCCTCAACGGTCTTTTCCATGAACTTCTTCACGCCGCTGTATGTGCCGAGGTAGTTCTTTATATACCTGTCCGCTTCTGCAACGCTGACATCAATATCCTTCGAGAGCGAGAAAGCGCCTATCCCATATACTATGCCGAAGTTCACCGCTTTGGCTGCACGGCGCATCTCCCCCGTCACGAGCTCCTTGGGCATATTGAACACCTGCGCCGCCGTTTCGGTGTGGATATCGTTCCCGTTGATGAATGCCGCCTGCATATTTTTGTCGCCGCTCATGTGTGCGAGTATGCGCAGCTCTATCTGGCTGTAATCCGCATCGAGCAGAACATAGCCGTCCGCCGCCGTGAAGAACTTCCGCATCTGCCTGCCGCGTTCCGTCCTTACGGGGATATTCTGCATATTCGGTTCGGTGGAGGATATCCTTCCGGTGCGTGTCTCGGTCTGCTTGAAAACGCTGTGCACTCTGCCGTCCGCGCCGATCTCCTTCAGCAGACCCTCCACGTATGTGGAGTTCAGCTTGGTGAGGTGCCTGTAATTGAGTATATTATCCACGACAGGCGCCTTGCTGCGCAGTCCTTCGAGCACGTCCGCATTGGTGGAGTAGCCGGTCTTGTTCTTCTTTCCGCCGGGGAGCCCCATTTCCTCAAACAGCACCGTTCCGAGCTGCCGCGGCGAACCGATATTGAACTCGTGCCCCGCCATGAAATATATCTGCGCTTCCTCGCCGCGTATATCCTCCGCAAGGCTTCTGCCGAATGCACGTATGCCCTCGCTGTCCGCACGGACGCCGTAGAATTCCATTGACGCGAGCACCTCGGTCAGCGGCAGCTCGATATCATTGAGGAGAGATGTCATGCCGTGCTTTTCGGTTTCCTTCAGCATCACCCCGCAAAGCTGCGGCAGTGCGCATATATCATCCTCATATTCCGGAATGCCGTATTCCGCGCACAGCTTCTTAACGCTGAGGTCGCTGCCCTCGGAATCGAGCAGATACCCCATTATCTCTGCATCCGCCTTTACCCCGCGGAGCTCCGTTCCGTTTTCAAGGCAGTATCTGTATGCGGGCTTTGCTCCTGTTGTGAATTTATCGCAGCCGGACGAAAGGAACTCCAGTACTTCCGCCTTGTCGTCCGCATTATAGTACTTCCCGTCAAATGCGATCTTCAGCGTGCCGTCCTCAGCCAGCAGGAAGGACGGGCAGCCGTTCAGTATCTTTTCGCGGTCGGCGAAATAGTTCCCCGCAGTGTATGCGATCTTCTCCGACTTTTCGGGGGCTTCCCTGCCGTTGATGATATCCGCCGAGGGCTTTATGCCGAGCTTTTCCATCAGCTTGTTCATTTCAAGCTCTGTAAGCAGGCGCGAGAGCGTTTCTTCATCTGTCTCTCCGGTGAGATAGTCCTGCCTGTCTCCGGGAATGGGCGCGTCCGTCACGATAGTTGCGAGCCATCTGCTCTGTTCGGCGTCTGCTTTGCCGTTCGCAAGCTTTTCCTTTACCGACTTCGTCGCCTCAACGGAGCCGTTTTCAACTGCTTCATAAAGGCTTTCTATGCTGTTGTATTTCTGTATGAGCGACATCGCGGTCTTTTCGCCTATGCCCTTAACGCCCTTGATATTGTCCGAGCTGTCTCCCATGAGCGCCTTCAGATCGACGAGACAGTGCGGTTCAAATCCGTAATCGGCGGCAAAACGCGCGGGGTCGTAGCTGATGAGCTCCTTGTTTGTGTGAAGCAGTACGGTCACGTTATCGGTGATGAGCTGCAGGCTGTCGCGGTCGCCGGTGAGGATGCAGCATTTATCATCGCCGCTGCCGAAAATGTGTGATACCGTACCGAGTATGTCATCTGCCTCGAAGCCCTCGCACTCCAATACCTTTACGCCCATAGCGGTGAGTATCTTCTTTATATACGGCATCTGCTCGGCGAGTTCATCGGGCATACCCTTACGGTTCGCCTTGTAATCCGCCGATGCCTTGTGGCGGAAGGTAGGAGCGCGCATATCGAACGCGCACACTATGCCGTCGGGAGCGGTATCTCCGCGCACTCTGAGGAAAATATTCATAAAGCCGGTAACGGCGTTCGTTGCGATGCCGCTGCGGTTCGTGAGCATCTTTATGCCGTAGAATGCGCGGTTCATGATGCTGTTGCCGTCAATTGCGAGAATTTTCATAAACAACCTCCCGATACAAAAATATCCGACAGCGAGATGCCGTCGGATAAATTCAATAAGTAATAGATGTCAGCGATTATCTGTTATCCTCTGCAAATCCGCTCTCAACGAGCTCTACGAGGCTCTCAACAGCGTCCTTTTCATCAGCGCCGTCAGCGATGATCCTTATCTGTGTGCCGCCGACGATACCGAGCGAGAGGATACCGAGAAGGGACTTTGCGTTAACACGTCTTTCTTCCTTTTCGATCCACAGGGACGACTTGAATTCGTTTGCCTTCTGGATGAAGAAGGTTGCGGGACGAGCGTGCAGGCCGACCTGATTCTGAACCATTACATCTTTAACAAACATAAAACTCTCTCCTATCTTTTTATTGAGCTATCCTAAACATAGGGGTCAGATCCAATTCTCCGTTAAGGTTATTATACACTGCAAAAACGATTAAGTCAATGAGTAAAACAGATTAAATTACAATTTGCCGAAAAATTCTGCTATTTGAACAGTGACAGCACCGTGAGGATTTTTGATTTGTTCAATATTACTATATTTTATTACTTGTACACAAGTTTCAACAACCAATTATATTAATATTATACATATATTGTTCAAAACCGGAACGCTTCGGCAGCCGCCGCCGGTATTTTTGCCGCATATCTCACATAGAATTTAATAGCACCGCAAATGCGGAATATCATTAACGGAGGAAAATATCATGCCAGACAAAGAAGATATCGATATAATGGCAAAGCGCTACAAGGATGAGATGCTCCGCCTGTACCGCATGAACCCATCGCCGCCGAAGCCGCCGAGGGACGGTATCGGGAGCATCCCGCCGCCCCCGCCGCCCCCGCCGGTGCCCGTCAGTCCTGTCATCGCCTGTGACAGCAGCGGGTGCAGGTTTGTCTCACCGGAGGAGATACTCGTAAAGGAAAAGGAAACGGGCGGTGGAAAAGATACCGTCACATCCGCCGCCGCCGACATAACCTCCGCACTTCTCAACGGAACAGGGCTTTCACCGGATAACCTCGCATCGTCAGGCGCCGCCGACAGCGACGTGCAGCCGCCCTCATCCGGCAGTACGGCGGCAAAGGGTCAGCGCTTCTGCGGGATACTCCTGCGGACGCTGTACACCTCGGACAGCACAGTGCCTGACAGAAGGCTGTCCTCCGACATC
>CAMVPV010000242.1 GCA_947169455.1 uncultured Clostridia bacterium
ATATCATACCGGAATGCAAATGTCAAGGTGTTTTTTTCGATTTTTGATATTTGTCATATTATGCACGGAATAGCAGGCTGTTATTGTGCATAAATCACATTTCCCGCAGCCGGTAAAAGCTGTTCAGCAGATCAAGCGTACCGTGACCCCACTGGCTGTTCGGGTAATTCATGCCGCTGCTGCGCGAACAGCCGCGTATAAGATAACTTTTTATCTGGTATGTGCTCATAGAGGGGTCGTTTCCCATAACTATCCCCCACTGCATAAGAAGCGCACAGGCTCCTGCCGTGACCGCTGCCGCTGCGCTCGTACCGCTCATAGAGCCTGCCCCGGACGGGTAGTATCCGCTGATGCCGACTCCGGGAGCAACGAGGTCGGGGGATATCGCCATAGTGCGTGTCGGTCCCCACGACGACTGATAGTACAGGCTGCCGTTCAGGTGATCGCAGGCACCGCAGCATATTACTCCCTGCGCCGTTGCGGGTACGGTTATCGTGCAGTAGGGATCTGCCGAGAGAAATTCCGTTCCCCTTGCGGTAAATCCGCTGAGCGGCAGCCATGCGTCATATATGCCGTTCAGCACCATGTCACCATAGACTGTGACTGTCCATATCCCTGGAGTGGCGTCGGATATGCGTATCACTGTCAGCTGTGAGCCGCTTCCTGCCACGGGAAAGTAGTACTCTATGGTGACCTCTGCAGGTTCGAGCACCATTTTCTCGGTGATGACGAGGTTCGGGCGCGAGGGCACCCTTCCGATGACCTCGCCGGTGGGGGAGCGCACCGCTGCCGAAATCTTGTCGCTCGCGGGATCCCATATCTCCATATAGATGTTCCCGCGCCTGTTCCCGACCTTTATATCGATATTCCGTGTATCGCCCGAGGATATGCGTCCCTGGTGATGATGCCGCGCCTGACATTCATTGCCTGCCGAAACGCAGATACAGACGCCCCTCATTCGTGATACCGCCGTGAGATATTCCTCGAATACGCCGAGACCGTCGTGAGAGCCCATATTGCTGCCCAGTCCGAGGCATATCACGGCGGGTCTGCCGAGCGAGCGCGCCTTCCGGATTATGTATTCCACCCCGAGGATAACGGCGTTCGATTCAAATACGTTCTCCTGCGAGGGATCGACGGCGTAGCGTTCGATATAGAAATCGCGCGCCCTGCGCAGTTTTACCGCAATGATCTCACATTCGGGAGCTGCTCCTGCAGATCCGGCGCCGTTATCCCTGCCTGCTGCTATCGATGCAAGGAACGTACCGTGTCCGGAGATGTCCCTCTGCGGCACGGTATCGGACGGTGACGCAGACATCAGCGCCGCGTTTATCTGCTCACGGGTGTATTCCGTTCCCACGAAGAAACCCGCAGGCGGCGGACCGTTCTTTGCGGACTGGTCATATATGGATATTATCCTGCTGGAACCGTCCTCATATCGGAAGATATCAAGGGTATAGTCTATCCCGGTATCGACGAACCCGAGTATCACACCGCTTCCCCTCAGAGAGAGGTACGGCTGGTACTGTATCGCGGTGATGCCTGCAGAATCGAGGTATATCGTGTCCTGTATGCCGAGCAGCACCGATACCGAACCGATGAAATCCGACCCGAGCCGTTTCCTTATCTCAGGAAGATAGCTCCTGTCGGCGTAGCAGAGGTCGAATATCCCGCCGAGCGTCTGTGCGGATATTATATTCCTGTCGCCTGCGAGAACGTCGGAATATTCGGGCTTGCGCACTATGAGATCGAATGTGTTCTCGCTGTTGATGAATCCGGTGAGCTCTGCATTGTCCATTATATGCCCCCTGTCTGTGTAATGCGTGATATACCGTAAAAATATATTTGTTCATCCTGCGGGATATGCATGGAACGGCTTTTCGGCAGCCGCAGCAGCGAGGATTTTTTTCTTGACAGGAAATTGAAAATATGATATACTTGTATAGTGGATCTTGATCCATCTGTGCTAATCGAAAAAATCCCTCAGAGGTGGATATATGAAGCATATTCTTGTTGTGGATGATGACAGGGTCAATCTCGCGTATGCCAAAAAAGCACTCGAGAACAGATACAAGGTCACTCCTGTCGTTTCCGGGGAACAGGCACTCGCGTTCCTTGAAAAACACCGACCCGACCTCATCCTGCTGGATATAAAGATGCCCGATATCGACGGAATAGAGACCATGCGCAGGATACAGGCGAACGGCATGGGCGATATCCCGATAATATTCCTTACAGCAAGCACCGACAGCGATACCGAATACAGATGTCTTGAGATGGGAGCCCGCGATTTCATCTCGAAGCCGTTCTCCACCGCCGTTATGAACGCGCGCATAGATCGCTTCATCGAGCTTGAAGAGCTGAGAAAGCGGCTTGAAACCGAGGTGAAGGTCAAGACAAGTCAGGTCAGGAGCCTTGAACGCGAGACAGAGGTCATGCGCAGCCGCACCCATAAGGATGCACTTAGCGGATTGTGGGACAGGATATATACCGAAGAAGCCATTTCTGAACATCTTGCGAACGGCGGCACCGGTACGCTGTTCATCATCGATATGGACAATTTCAAGTACATAAACGACATTTTCGGTCATCAGGCGGGCGACGATGCTATCCGCAGACTGTCTGCGCTGCTGGTTGAGCATTCATCGGAAAATGATATACTCTGTCGTCTCGGCGGCGATGAGTTCATCATGTTCGTAGCGGACGACACGAGCCGTGTGAGTCTCTCGCAGAAGGCAAGCCGTATAATGGAGTCGATAAGGGAAAACCTGGTGCTCCCGGACGGCAAGACGCCGGTCTCGGTGTCTGCGGGTGCGGCGGTATATCCCGATGACGGCGCGGATTTCGATGAGCTGTACAAGAACGCCGACAAGAGCCTTTACTATGTAAAGCTGAACGGCAAGAACAGCTTCCACTTCTTCAGCGATGAAAGGGACAAGAACAGCGGGGGAGATCAGTCCGCAGGGCTCAGGATATCCGAGCTGCGCGAAAAGGTATATGAAAGCAGTCACCGCAAGGGTATTTTCCATGTTGATTACAATATTTTCCGTAAGATATATACATTTCTCGAAAGGAACAGCAGCCGCTCGCCGCAGCCCGTGCAGACGCTCCTGTTCACCCTGACCGCCAACGACGGCAGCCTGCTTTCCGATGCGGCGCTTGCGGACGGCATGAAGGCGCTCGAAAATGCAGTTGCCCATTCGCTCCGCGAGGGCGATGTATGTACGGAGTATTCGGAAAATCAGCTCATAGTGCTTCTGATAAATGCCAGCACCGGCAACGGGATAGTTGCCGCAGAACGCACAGCGGGCAGGTTCCGCAGCATACTTTCCGACAGCAATATCACCGGCGTGCGTCTCAGCTATGATATCGAGGATATGATGCTGAAGGGAGATACCGGACTTGAACGGCAGATATGAAAAGACCGCATTTGCACCGTTGGGTGACAGATGCGGTCTTTTGTGCTGACAGCAAAAGGGCTGACCGGCAAGCTCAAACCGGACAGCCCTTTTTCCTTTTTGAAGGCGTTTGCTCAATGTCGAGTAAACAATATCTCTGAAATCCACTTAAATTATATATCGAAAACGTTATCGTGTATATCATATTACTGACTTTTTTATCATATTTCTAAAACGTTTTCGGAATTTTGACGTTTCATCCCGCATAGAATTTACCGGAATACCGAATTGCACAGATCACCTGCCGATTT
>CAMVPV010000243.1 GCA_947169455.1 uncultured Clostridia bacterium
CTTCTTGAAAAATACCGGCTGATGATATCTCAGCGTTCGGTAACTGCACAGGCGGAAGGCTCGGCTGAGTTAATTGCCGACAGCACAGCTTTGCGGGCGGCGTTTGAGAATATCATCTCGAATGCGGTCAAATACACACCCGAAAACGGTAAGATAAACGTATCAGTGAGCGACAAAAAGATCATAGTGAAAAATACCGTGAACGCTAAGATAGATACCTCGAAGCTGAAACAGCCATTTGTAAAGGGCGATGCTTCGCGCAGCGGCAAGCTCGGCAGCGGACTGGGACTTTCCATTGCGGAAGCTGCCGCCGAAAGGAACAGCTTTGCTCTGGATATCTCCTGCACCGACACCGAATTTACAGCAGTAATTGATTTTCGCAAATAAAATAACCCCCGCCGCGGAATACTATTTCCGTGCGGGGGATATCTGTTATACTCTTTAGTATCATAATTCTGCTTTTGCGGCTATCCTGTAAATTTCTGCAACATCCTCCGAGGACAGCTTCACGAAGCCGCCGGTGCGTCCGTCGCCGAGACCGAATTTTTCGACCAGCTTCGGGATATCCTCTTCCTTTGCGCCGAGCTCTGCGAAGTTTATCGGCATACCGATATCGTGCAGGAAACGTCTGAACGCCTTTATACCGGCAACAGCCGTAGCTTCGGGGTTTTCAAAATCCATAGCACAGCCGAACACCCTCGTTGCCATCTGACTGAAGCGCATAACATTATGCTTGTGGACGAACTCCATCCATGCGGGCATTATCACCGCGAGACCCGCGCCGTGAGCACAGTCATAAAGCGCAGAAAGCTCATGCTCGATGCCGTGGCTGTTCCAGTCCTGCTCCCTGCCGACTCCGACGATATTAGTGTGAGCGACAGTTCCCGCCCACATGATATTCGCACGCGCTTCATAGTTATCCGGGTCAGCGATAACGCGGGGAGTTTCCTTTACCATTGTGGTCAGCACGGCTTCGCACAGGCGGTCGGTGATCTCGACCTCAGCGGTATTGGTAAAATATCTTTCAAAAACGTGCGCCATGATATCGGTCGCGCCGCACGCCGTCTGATAAGCGGGGAGCGTCTGTGTGAGCGCGGGGTTCATCACCGAAAAACGCGGGCGGAGCACATCGGAGCCCGTGCCTCTTTTCAGCATACCGTTCTCCTTCGTGATAACAGAATCGCCCGAGCCTTCACTGCCCGCAGCCGCGATGGTGAGGACGGTCGCAACGGGGAGAGCCTTTTCGGCGCGCTTTCCGCTGTAAAAATCCCAGAAATCGCCGTCGTATGGCACGCCTATCGCTATCGCCTTTGCGGAATCGATCACAGAACCGCCGCCTACCGCAAGGATAAAATCCACATTTTCCCTGCGGGCGAGTTCGATGCCCTTATATACGAGCGTATCGCGCGGATTGGGCTGTACGCCGCCGAGCTCGCAGTATTTCACGCCGCATTTGTCGAGCGACGCCTTGACCCTGCCGAGCAGTCCCGATCTTACAGCAGAGTTTCCGCCGTAATGGATAAGTACCTTGCTGCCGCCGTATTTAACGACGTATGCGCCGCACTCGTTCTCTCTGTCTTTTCCGAATACAAATTCCGTGGGGCTGTAAAAATTGAAATTATTCATGGCGATCCTCCTTAAAAATATTATAGTCCTATCGAGCCTGTATATACCGGTATCTCCGTTTCAGCCTTGCGGACAGCTTCTTCAAGTGTCATTCCGTAGAAGTGACCTGCAGCAAAATTCCTGCCAGAACGTTTGTCATCTATAAAAACGCCGACTACAACTCCGGGAAGTGAGCTTTCGGGCGGATTGGGTGCGTGCGGACCGCCGAGGTCAGTCCTGCACCATCCCGGGTCGGTGATATTGATACAGATATCGCTCCCGTCATATTTTGAAGCGAGATCCATAGTTACCTTGTCGAGCGCTGCCTTGCTTGCGCTGTAACCCGCCTGTTCCGGTTCAAGTCGGATACCGCTCGTTGTATTCACGATGCGTCCGAAGCCCTGCTTTTCCATTTTCGGGAGAAAATGGTACATTATCATCATCGGAGCGATAGTATTGACCCTGAAGCTTGTTTCATAGTCGGAAGGGGGAGTTTTAAGGTATTCGGTGCGGTAAGCGATCTGCAAGCCGGCGTTGTTCAGCACGATATCGACATTCGCGCACATCGAATCTATTTCATTCAGCATTTCCGTGACCTGCTCCGTATCGGAAAGGTCTGCGCCTACCGCGGCAGCATTCACTCCGCGGGCACGCACTTCTTCAAGCACCTTGTCACAGTGAGCGGCTGTCCTTGCCTGCAATATGAGGTCGCACCCGCGTTCAGCAAGAAACAGCGCTGCACCGTATCCTATGCCGCGCGATGCTCCGGTGATCAGAGCGCGTTTTCCTTTAACATCAACCATTCATATCCTCCTTGGCTTTTTCAAGAGTATCTATCACCCTGTCGCACCATGCGTCAAATTCATCGTCGTCATTCTGGAATTCGGGGTGCGCAAGAATATTCCTGACAGTCGCTTTGATGCCCGCTTCTGCAGTCACTTCTGCTCTGAAATCCGGGACGAGTGCCTTGACCTTTGAGTTGTCAAACACTGCACAGTTCGCCTTGTCACCGATCAGACTGCCCGTCAGATCATACTGCTTTCCCATATCTGCAAGCATCCGCGAGGAAACATAATACGGGTGAAGCTCTGTACCCACTGCTTCGGCGATGTATCTGTAGATCTGATCCCAGCTCACGGCTTCATCTGTGGTGATATGGAACGCCTGACCTATCGCCTCGCGCTTGCCGATAAGACCTGCATACGCTTTTGCGAGATCACTGTTGTGAGTTATCGTCCATAGCGAAGTCCCGTCACCGTGGATGATGACCTTCCTGCCCTGCATTATGCGCTTGACGACTTGCCAGCTGCCATTGCTGCCGTGAACGCCGAGCGGGACGCTGCGTTCATCGTAGGTGTGGCTCGGGCGGACTATCGTTACAGGAAAGCCGTCTTTGCGGTATCTTTCCATAAGGTAATTCTCGCACGCGATCTTATTGCGTGAATACTCCCAGTATGGATTTACGAGGGGAGTTTCCTCTGTGATGATATAGCTTTCGGGCGGCTTCTGATATGCTGATGCAGAGCTTATGTAAATGAACTGTGCAGTTTTTCCGCTGAACAAACGGAGATCGCGCTCCAGCTGTGAGGGTACGAATCCTATGAATTCGCCCACGCAGTCGAACGTCATGCCGTCCAGTTTCTTTGCGGTATCTTCTTCATCGGAAATATCCGCTTTTATGACCGTCACATTTTCGGGGAGTTCCGCACTACGGTTCCCTCTGTTCAGCAGGAATACTTCATCACCGCGTGCTGCAAGAAGTTTTGTTATAGCCATGCTGATAGTTCCGGTCCCGCCGATAAGCAATATTCTCATAAGCATTTTCTCCTTGAAAAGTCGTTTATGTCCTCTTGTAAAGATGATATCACAGCTGTACGGTCAAATCAAGTGCTTTAGTTGAAAAATATAGATTTGTTCAACTTTTGAGGAAGATATTCATATTTTCGGTATCAGATCTTCGATCGTTCGTTTCAGCAGCTTTATACTTTCCGCACAGAAAACAGCATAATTACGGAGCGGAACGGTATCCAAGTGCAGTACGAAAACGTTCAGGCAAACGGTAAGCAGGATCAAACATAAGAGAGCAAAGCTGTTCTTC
>CAMVPV010000244.1 GCA_947169455.1 uncultured Clostridia bacterium
AGCTTTTTGAGGTGAGTGACAGCCGCTGAATGAAGCTGGCACACTCTCGACTCGGAGACGTCCATTACCTGTGCTATCTCGGAATATTTCAGTTTTTCGTAATAATAAAGCGATATCACAAGGCGTTCCTTTTCTTTCAGCTTGTCTATCGCGGCGGCGAGCATTGACGCCGTTTCGCCGTTGAGCAGCCGCGCCTCGGGCTCCCAGCCCGTTGAAGCTGCCGCGGTCGGGTCGGTGATGTCAAAGCCGCTCTCGAACACCATTTCCTCAAAGGAGAGCGTCTGTGCAGATGCCGCTCCCGCGGTGTATTTTTCGAGCTTGCTCACCGTAATGCCGAGCTCCTCAGCGAGCTCCTCATTTTCGGGCTCGCGCCCGAGCTTTTCGTAAAGCCGCGAAAATGCGGCATCGTAATCCTTTGCGAACTTGCGCAGGTTGCGCGGGATGAGATCCTGCCTGCGTATATAATCTATAATAGCGCCCCTCACCCGTATGGATGCATACGTCACGAACTTGACGTTCTTTGCGGGGTCAAAGCTATCGACAGCGTTTATCAGCGCGACGGTCGCTTCGTTCACTATATCGTCGGCGTCGGTATACTTCTGATACATATTCCGTGTGGATACCGCCGCGTAACGCACGATATCCATATACTTCATAACTATCTCATTACGCAGCGACTTCTTCTTTGTCGCGGCGTATTCCGCGAACAGCGGGTCAGCGGCAGTATTATTCTCCATAACTGTCTCTTCATTCATAAAACTGCCTCACCCCTTCCTCTGCGTGCGGTCAGATAGCTATATTCCCGACTGCCTGTATCTGCACGGAATTGTCTATCTCGTTGAAGCTCAGCACGGTTATATTGGGCATGAACTGGTCTATCATCTTCTTGAAGTATATCCTCACTATCGGTGATGTGAGCACGATAGGCGACGGTATAACGTCCTTCACCCTCTCTATCTGCTCGTTCAGCGAGGATATGAGCTGCTGTATCGCCTGCGGCTCCATGGCAAGATACGAGCCCTGCTCCGACTTCTTCACCGAAGCGACTATCTTGTTTTCCGTTTCGGTGTCGAGCGTGAGCACACGTATCTGACCGGCATCGGCAAAGCGGTGCGTTATGGTGCGCTTCAGCGCCTGGCGGACATACTCGTTCGTTATGTCAATATCGCGCAGATTGTTCTGGTTGTCGGAGAGCGTTTCGAGTATCGTCTGAAGATCGCGTATCGGAACGTTCTCTTTCAGCAGCATACACAGTTCCTTGTGGAGATACGCCACAGAAATGATATTCGGAACGGTGTCATCCACTATTGCGGGATTCGTCTCGCGCAGCTTGTCGAGCATGGTCTTTACGTCCTGCCGCGAGAGAAGCTCATGCGCGTGACTTTTTATCACCTCCGAGAGGTGCGTTATCATTACCGAGGTCGGGTCGATGAGGGTATATCCCGCTATCTCGGCTGCTATCTTGTTTTCGGCGGATATCCACTTCGCGGGTATCTGGAACGCGGGCTCAACGGTATCTATGCCGTCTATCTGTCTGGTGACGGTGCCGCTGTCCAGCGCGAGGAAGTGATCCATGAGTATCTCCGCCTGTGCGACGACCTCGCCGCGGATCTTTATAAGGTACTGGTTAGGGTTGATATGCTGGTTGTCCCTCATCCTGATCGAGGGGAACACCATGCCCATATCCATAGCGAACTGCTTGCGGAAGATAACGACACGTTCTATCAGCGTACCGCCTGCGCTCTCATCCGCGAGGGGAATGAGCGAATAGCCGAATTCCATTTCCACCGGCTCAACGTTGAGCAGCTTATATACGTTGTCGATATCCTTGTAGTATTCCATTTCGGAAATGGCTTCGCGGTTGTCCTCCATTTCCTGCTGCTGGGTCTGTATCTCCTGCACCTGCGCCTTGTTCGAGCGCCCGAGTATTATGCCGAGCGCCAGCATACCTGCGCCGATAAGCAGAAGCTGTATCTTCGGGAAGCCGGGGATGAGCATCATCACGATCATCACTCCGCCGCCTATCTGGAGAGCCTTCGGCTGTGCACCGAACTGCCCCGTAACGTCGGCATTGAGCGATTCCTCGGAGGCTGCGCGGGTAACTATCATACCCATTGAAACGGATATCAGCAGCGAGGGCATCTGTGAGCAGAGACCGTCACCGACCGTTGCCATCGAATAAGTGCTCAGGACGGTGCCGAAATCCATACCGCCGAACACAAGACCCATTATCACGCCGCCGATGAGGTTCACCACTGCGGCGACTATGGAGAAGGTAGCATCTCCCTTTACGAACTTCGAGGCACCGTCCATCGAGCCGAAAAAGTCGGACTCACGCTGGATGTTGTCTCTTCTGCGCTTGGCTTCTGCGTCATCTATGACGCCCTGGTTGAGGTCTGCGTCGATAGCCATCTGCTTACCGGGCATGGCATCGAGGGTGAAGCGCGCGGTAACTTCGGCAACGCGCTCGGCGCCCTTGGTGATGACCACCATCTGCACGACCGTTATGAGTATGAATACGATAAATCCCACGAGGGCATTTCCCTGCATAACAAAGGTGCCGAACGCCTTGATTATATGCCCTGCATCGCCCTTGTTGGCGAGTATGCAGCGTGTGGAGGAAATGTTCAGACCGAGCCTGAATATCGTGGTTATGAGAAGGAGCGACGGGAATATCGAAAATTCCAGCGGCTCATGTATGTTCATGGTTATGAGGAGTATCAGCACGGAAATACCGATATTCAAAGCAAACATTCCGTCAAGCAGCCATGTGGGCAGCGGAATGATTATGAGGAATACGGCAAGTATTACGAATACTGTGACGAAATTTCCGCCGATTATTTTTTTCAGATCAAATCCCACAACAGTTTCGCAGCCTGCCTTTCCATGCGGGCGACCCATAGCGGCAGAGTCGCTGTCTGTCTTTATTTCCGCTTAAATTCTGTATTTCAAAATGATATCAATACCGCTTGTTCTTCGGCACAGGGGGCGGCACATTGCGCAGCTCATAAACGAAATTGAGCACCTGCGCCACTTCCTTGTAGAACTCATAGGGTATCTCAAGATCAACTATCGTCTTTTCGTACAATGCCCTTGCGAGCGGGCGGTTCTCCACGAGGACGATACCGTTTTCCTCCGCGGTCTTTATTATGCGCAGGGCAACTCTGTCGGCGCCCTTTGCGACCACCACGGGGGCTTCCTTTACATCGGGGTCATACTTCAGCGCCACAGCATAATGAGTAGGGTTCCTCACGACGACATCCGCGCCGCGGACGTTCTGCATCATCATATTGTGGAGCTCCTGCTGTTTCTGACGGCGCTTTCCCTTTATCTTGGGGTCGCCCTCAGTGTTCTTGTATTCGTCCTTGACCTCCTGCTTGGTCATCTTCATGTCGTTTTCAAAGCTGAACCGCTGATAGAACAGGTCTATCACGGCTATCACGATGAATATGATGCCTATCTTCATCACGATGCGGAAAAGTGAATCCGCTATATATACCAGTGACGCCGCCGGCTCCATATCGAGAGTACGTGCGACCTCACCCATCCTGTCGCGCACCTCGGTGTATATCACCACCGCGATGACGATGAACTTCATAAGTGACTTGGCAAGCTCGAAAAGTGCCTTTCCGGAGAACATTTTTTTGATACCCTGTAAAGGATTGAGCTTGTCGAACTTCGGCTTCAGTGCCTCCGCCG
>CAMVPV010000245.1 GCA_947169455.1 uncultured Clostridia bacterium
CGCTGCGGCAGCATGAGGAAGAAAACATCCACGGACATACCGGACAGACGGACGGATATGCTCCATGAAACGGACAGACGGATATCGACTCTTGAAATGTAAAATATGAAAGGCGGTCTGTTAATGAAAAGGATATTGTCATTCGTACTTACTGTTGCTCTGTCAGTCGGGTTCATGTATGTTCCCGCGGGGGCAGCCGAGAAAAAACCGGAACGCCCCGTTATCGGGATCGCATGGCGCGCCGACGCGGATTCGGAATTCTACACCAATATCTGCATTGCTGTCGAACAGGCTGGCGCAGATCATGTCCTGCTCGAACAGGTCAGGTCAGCCGACCTTGAATATGACAGCAGCGGCAGGCTGAAGGGCGGAGTTTCAAAAACGGGCGCTCTTACATATTCAGCCGGAAAAATGATACGCTGCAATACATGGCACGGCTCAAATGCCGCAAGGGCTGCTTCAAAGGTCGATGCGGTCATCTTCACGGGCGGCGAGGACATCAGCCCCTCGCTCTATTACAGACCGGTAAAGTGGCACGGCATAGAAGCCGAAAGGGATTACAACGCCGAACGCGATGTTTCGGACTACCTCCTGATGTCCTACTGTCTCGACAAGGACATCCCCATTATGGGTTTCTGCCGCGGTATGCAGATGCTCTGTGTGGTATCAGGCGCAGAAGTCATCCAGGATATCCCCGCTTACTTTGAAGAAATGGGAGTTGCCTACAATTTCGAGCACCGCAGAGAAAAATCTTCTCCCGATGAGTACCGCGATTATACCCCTCATGATGTTACGATAGAAAAGGATTCCGTATTTTATGAGATCGTCGGCAGAACAAAGATCACCGGCTGTCCGTCATGGCATCATCAGGCAGTGAAGAACGTCGATAACACCCGCCTTAAAGTAACGGGAACGCTCAGCACCAACGGCATCGATATCATTGAAGCGGTTGAGCGCACCGACAAGACGTTTGCGGTCGGATTCCAGTTCCACCCCGAGGCGGCTGTTGCAAAATATGTGAACAAGGCAGCCAACGCCGGTGATTTCATGAGCAAAAAGACCGCTCTCAGGTTCTTTGAACGCCTTATCGATGAGGTATCCGGAACGGAAGATGCCGTTAATGAAGCGGCATGACCCTCACGTTGAACAATACAGCAGTAAGACCGCAGTCGCTGCCCCTTCCGGCAGCGGCAGCGGTCTTTTTCTGTGCTACGATCATTTCAGCGAAGGCGGGAGCACAGAGGAAAGCGCTCCGTATCCCCAGCCGTCATCCGGGTAAGCGATGTTCATATCCCGCCGCGCCCCCCTGCAAAGATATGCCTTGACGAGCTCACCGTACATGAACGGGCTGTTCCCGTTCACTATGCCCCATTCCATGAGAAGTGCAGCCGCTCCGCACACGAACGGCGCCGCCATGCTCGTGCCGGTAAACGTGTCATATCCGCCGCCTGCCCGCGCAGAGTAAATATCAACAGCGGGCGCCGCTATGTCCGGCTTTGCGATGTCACCGCCGCCCCTGCCTGAAAAATACGCAAGGCTCCCCAGCCGCGGATCATATCCGCCGACTGTGATAACATTCCTCACCGTCGAGGGAACGGTCAGCGTGAGCCGTTCATCCGGATACAGGAAAGCCGTGTCCGTACCCGCCTCCTCGGTCGTGGGCAGCCATATATCCACCCTGCCGTTCTGAGCGCTCATGCAGCTTATGTTCAGCTGCCATACACCGGGGATGAAGTTCTCTCTGTCACCGCCGAAGCTGAAGAGGATCTCCTGCCGTGTGCTGTAATGCGTGGGTCCCCTGCGCCGTACAGTGATGCTGAGCGCACCCATGCGTATCGTACGCAGCTCATCGTCAGGATAGATCATGCCGGATGATACTCCGTTCGGCGCGGCAAGCTCAAATCCGAACACGCTGTCGAAGCTTTTCCACAGGTCGAGGAACAGCGTCCCCGAAAACGAAAGGCATACAAATCCCGCCGATACGCTCTCTCCTGCCGAAAGCACCGCACTGTAATGATGCGCAGCACCGCCTTCATTGCCCGCTGCCGCAGAAAGTGATATCTTCCACCTGCCGCACATCTCACCGAGACAGTTCTCAAAAAGCGAATCGCCGCTGTGCGAACCACGGTTCATACCATAGCTGAGATTTACCGAAAGCGGCATATCCGCCTGCACCGCCTTGTCGGTGATGTACTTCAGCGCACGGAGGATATCGGTCGTAACGCTGCCTCCGTTCCGTGGGGAGCCAAGCTTTACCGCTATGATTTCCGAGCCGGGAGCGGCACCGCTGTTTCCTGCAGCTATCCCCGCGACCGCCGTTCCGTGACCGGAATCATCCTTTTCGGGAACGACAGCACCGGGCTCCTCCGAGGACAAGGCGCGGTCGATCTCCTCGCGGGAATATTCCGCTCCCCTGTCAAAACCCGGCGGCGGCGTTCCCCGCGCAGACTGATCCCATATCGACATTATCCTGGAACTGCCGTCTGAGCGGCGGAATTCTCCGTGAAGATAATCTATCCCCGAGTCTATTATCCCGACGATCACACCGTTTCCCGAAAGACCTTTTTCCTGCGCGGGAAGTATCCCTGTGTTTGCAAATCCGGTGTGCATCGCTGATACCGCCGATATCTCATCGGCGGGCTCGAAATATTCCACACCGGGCAGAGCATACAGCTCGCGTCCGCCGCCGTCGGGCAGGGTGAGCACAGCGTAATTGCAGGCGATGATCCCGGCATATCCTCCGAGAGCCGCCGCTGCGCCTTCAATATCACCGCTGAATTTAACTATGAATTCTTCCAGACCGCACCGCCTTTGCTCATCAATGTAACAGCACACACATACCCTCATATAATAGATATTGAAGAGGTGATGTATTTATGAGCAGCGAACAGGGCAGCCTTCAGATCAACGTGTATGCGCAGAATACCGCCGTTCCTGTCGAAAATGCGCGGGTAAAGGTGACCGACCGCGATTCCCGGCGTGTTATAGAGGAGCTGCGGACCGACAGCTCAGGTCAGACCGCGATTATCGGGCTCGGCGCTCCGCCCGTGGAATATTCGCTCACGCCCGGGAACAGAAAGCCGTACTCCGAGTACAACGTCTTTGTTGAGGCGGACGAACTTGAACCGGGATCATACTACGGCGTACAGATATTTCCGGGCAGCGGCGCTGTAACGAATGCCGTTCTGCGGTACGCGGGCGCAAATGCTCCTCCGCTGGTGCGGGATATCATCATACCCGAGCCGGTGCTGTGGGGAGCATACCCCGCCAAGATACCCGAAAGCGAAGTAAAGGAGCTTCCGCCCGCTGATAATTTTGTCGTTCTGCCTGATGTTGTCGTTCCGGAATATATCGTCGTTCACCTCGGAACGCCGTCCGGCAGCGCGGAGAATGTATGGATACCCTACAAGGATTATATCAAGAACGTCGCGAGCAGCGAGATATATTCCACATGGCCGCCGGAAACGATAAAAGCCAATATCACGCTGAACCGAGTATATACCGAATGGTACCGCGCCAAGGGGTACGATTTCACCATAACGAACACCACCGCTTACGATCAGGCTTTCAGCTACGGCAGGAATATTTTCCGGGAAATATCCGAAGCGGTCGATGATCTCTTCACGACCTACATCACCCGCCCCGGTACATACCAGCCGCTCCTGACGCAGTACTGTGACGGAAAAAAGACCC
>CAMVPV010000246.1 GCA_947169455.1 uncultured Clostridia bacterium
GGGTGAGCCCTCCGAGCTTATGATAAACAATGATCTTTCCGCTTTTGTGGAATTCAAGGACGGGGAATATATGCTCTACAAAAGCGGAGACCACAAACCGGAAGGAAAAGTGACCGAATACTTTGTGGAAAGAGTAATGAACGAAGGCGCAAACGCTGCACTTGCGATGATGTCTCCCGCTGCTGAAATGAGATCTTCTGTTCCGGAAAATCATATCGAATATATGCCTGCGATAGAATCGAATGACTATTACGGAATGATCTATATCCTGTACTTCTCCTGCTGCGGGATGATATGTGCGACGGGTATGCTCAGCAGCGAAAAAAAGAACGGAATCGAAAAGAAGTACAATATCTGTTCGCTGTCGCCGCTCGGGCTTCACCTCGCAAGACTGCTCCCCACGGCGGGTGTGATAATAGTATGTTCAGCGATCGAAGCAGTGATCACAGCACTGATGTTCGATATACACTGGGGCAATGTGATGCTGTCCTCACTCATAGTACTGCTGATGATACTTGCATGGTGTGCTTTCGGGTTCATGCTTTTCAGCATATCACAGAACCTTGCGATAACTGTTATAGGATTGTTTGCTGTGGTATGGATATCCGGATTTTTCGGCGGCAGCTTTGAAACATATATGTTCTCGAGCACACCTGATACATTGAAGCTTTCTTCGCCGATCTATCACGCAAACAGAGCGCTTGTCGAGCTTTCGTGCATGGGGCACAGTGATTATCTTAAAACGACGCTGATATTCTCAGGTGCAATGATAATAGTATTCTAGACGCTGTCAATATCCGCCGATATGATAAGAAAGAAGGGAAGAGCATGACTTCGATCATAAAAACAACTGTAAAGCTGCTGCTCAGGAACAAGGGATTTCTGTTCTTTCTGCTGATAACACCGATCGTTTCAGCAATTATACTGAATATGAAAGTCGATTTTGAGTTGTATAACGAAAATCTCATCGGGGATATCATCGAGCTTGAAGATGAAGGATCCAAGGCAGTGTACAACGGTGACAAGGTATCGTTCATAATTAAGGTGTATGACGGTTCAAAGAGCGAGCTTTCGGAATATCTCCTTAAAAGGCTTGCAGAAAACGGAATGTTTTCTGTATGCCGCAGGGATGTGACCGGCGAGACCTATGAGCAAGTATGTGCGCGTGCAGAAAAGGATGCTTTCGATGACCGTGCGGGCGTGTTCATGTATCTTAAAGAGGATTTCGACAGTGCAGTGATGAACGATTCGCTTGCCGACGGGATAGAGCTTTTCAAGGTATCTGATGACGAACGCGAGGAGCTGTTCACGACAGAACTCAACGATATCCTGTCGAAGATATACCGTGCAGGCGGCGTATGCGGGAAGGATATTCCCGGAACGATCGAAATGCTCGATACCATATCGGATGCCCTTCCCGTAAAGGAGGTCACCGATCTTGCAGGCAAAAACGAGGTCGTGCTGACAAACAAGCAGAACAGCAGCAAGACCCAGATAGGGTATGCATTCGCGTTCATCACCCTGGGCTTCATGTTCAGCGGAGTTTTTGCGGCACACACCGTTATAACCGAGGGGAACAACAAGGTATATACAAGGATAATGCTTTCCGGCACCTCTACCGTGAAATATTTTACGGCAAAATTCATCGTGGTAGTTATGATGTGTCTCCAGACCGGCGTGCTCGCGGTATGCCTCTGCTTCATGAAGCAGCTTGATCTCGGGATCCCGCTTCCTCTGTTCCTGCTGATAATTTTCATGCTCGGTATCATATTCGGGATATTCAGTATGTTGACAGGAGTGCTTTTTGGTGATATAATGAGTTCAAACTATGCAGCATTTGCATTGTGGTC
The DNA here is from genome assembly GCA_947169455.1 of uncultured Clostridia bacterium. Next base: position 1,851 of record CAMVPV010000246.1, read on the forward strand.
GATATCGGCAATGCTTTCGGGGCTGATGTTCCCGATAGACGATTCCTCGGTGCTGCTCAGATCGCTGTCCTATCTCATGCCGCAGAAGTGGTTCCTTGACGCTTCGGAAAAGCTTATCGCGGGTCTTTCGGGAGCATACCCCATACTTCTTGGTGCTACGGCGGCATATCTTATCGTAATAATAAGCCTGGGCAGCGTCGGACTGAAAATAAAGAAACAGGAGCCCTGACTGACGATCAATGAACGATAATCTCCGGAACAATTATTTTACGGCGGTGCGCATCGTCCTGCTGATGATGATAGTGATATACACCGCTCTCTCATATTCGCTTCTGACAGGAGCATCCGTATGGGTGCTCCTGCTGTCGGCGTTATTTATAGGTGTGATTTCCGTCAAGGAGGTATTCGGACAAAACGCGCGGAAATTCTTTCTTTTTGCTGCAGTGATCATCTTCTGTGTGATATTTGCGATCTGCGGCAGCGGTACTATACTTCTCGGGATCTTTGCGGGATATGAGATCCTTACGCTGATAAAACCGGATATGGTATGGTATTTTGTTCCGACATTGCTGCTTTTCGCAAAGAGAGACGGTGATATCTCCGGCTATGTGATGATCTCACTGCTGATATGCATGATATACATACAGCATGACTGCATAGTGGAGGTGTACCGCCGTCAGTCAAAGGAAAATACCTTGAATGAGCAGTCCTTGAAGCATGATATCGACAGGAAGGAACACGAACTGAAAAAAGGGCTTCTGTCGGCGGAAAATCAGGTGCTTGAGGAACGTGCACAGCTCTCACAGACGCTTCACGACAAGCTCGGACACAATATAAACGGGTCGGTATATCAGCTTGAAGCGGTAAAGCTGATAATGGAGAAAGACCCCGAAAAGGCGCGTGGCATGGTGCAGGCGGTGATAGATCAGCTGCGCACGGGAATGGACGAGATACGCGCCATACTGCGGAAAAAGCGTCCCGAAAAGCACCTGCTCGCGGCGGCACAGCTTGAAAAGCTGTGTGAGGACTGCCGCTCAAAGGGTATGGATGCAGAACTTACGATCAACGGTGAGCTTTCCGCCGTTCCGGAGAATTACCTCGAAGTGATACTCGATAACTGTTTTGAAGCGGTGTCAAATTCGCTGAAGTATTCCGGCTGCACAAAGATCACGATAGATATATATGTAATGAACAAGGTCGTCCGGTGCAGCATATCCGACAACGGCAGGGGATGCAGCCATGTCACGGACGGAATGGGGATTTCGGGTATGCGCCGCCGTGTAAGACAGGTGAACGGGATCATTGAGATCTCCTCGGAAATGGGATTTATGGTGAATATGCTGCTGCCGCTTTGATGGGAGAGTGTTTGCATGGAAAAGATACGTGTTATTATCGCCGATGACAGCGATTTTGTAAGGGACGGTATGAAGATAATCCTCGATGTGGATGATGATTTTAAGGTGACAGGCTGTGCCGCGAACGGCAAGGAGGCGTGTGAGATCGCCGAAAAGGATCCGCCTGATATCTTCCTCATGGATATACAGATGCCGGTAATGGACGGCATCGAAGCAACGAAATATATCGTTGAGCATGATCTCGGGAAGGTGCTTATCCTCACCACATTCGATGAGGACGAGCTTGTTCAGGCTGCGCTGAAAAACGGCGCGAAGGGCTATCTCATAAAAAATCACACCCCCGAACACCTCAAGCAGATGATAAGATCAGTCTATTTCGGCACAGGTGTCATGGAGGAGAGCATACTCGAAAACCTCGCAAAGAACACGGGCTCTGCGCCTGCGGGCTTGGTGATGTCCGGATTCTGCATTTCGGGAGAGTACTTGT
>CAMVPV010000247.1 GCA_947169455.1 uncultured Clostridia bacterium
GAGCCACACCGCCGGCAGTTATCTCGGTAACTGTATTTACCGTGAATTTGACTGTCCTCCCGCCGCCGATGAAGTGATATCCTTCCTCGGCGCTGGTAAATGCTATTTCATCGCGGACGACAGCGATCACGACGGGGCTTTTGCGGATACACGCGAAACGCTTGACATACTGCGCTCTGCGGGCGGCGTTTTCATCGCTGTTGATGAAAATTGCAGCAGGGCGTATCTCGAAACGGAATTTTCCGGAACGCTGCACAAGGCGTATTTTCTGAAAGCATGAAGGAGGGAACTGTATGGCGATCTGCGGAGTATGTTTCCGTCACTGCGATATCCCCGAGGGCGGACGCGGCTTCTGCGGCGTGCGCACCTGTTCGGGCGGAACGGTCGTTCCCGCAAATTACGGCAGGATGACCTCAATGGCGCTCGACCCTGTCGAAAAAAAGCCGCTCAAAAGATTTCACCCCGGAAAGTATATCCTCTCGGTCGGCAGCTATGGGTGCGACCTGCACTGCCCGTTCTGTCAGAACCACGAGATATCATGGTCGGAGGAGGCTCTGCGGCTCGGTGATGCCGCACGGTATGTCTCGCCGGAGGAACTTGCCGGAATGGCAGAGCATTACAAAAGCCGCGGAAATATCGGCGTCGCCTATACCTATAACGAACCGCTCATCGGATATGAGTACGTCCGTGACGCTGCCCGCGCCGTTCATGAAAAGGGTATGCTGAACGTGATGGTCACGAACGGCATGGCGGAGCCGGCAGTGTGGGACGAGCTCGCACCGTACATCGACGCGCTGAACATCGACCTCAAGAGCTTTTCGCACAGTTTCTACCGCGATGTGCTGAAGGGCAGCCTCGATATGGTGCTGGAGTTCATCAGCCGCGCCGCAAAGACCGCGCATGTTGAGATTACGACGCTCATAATACCGGGCGGGAACGACACCGAGGAGGAGATAAAGCAGATAAGCGGCTGGATATCGCAGCTTATCGATGCGGACGGGAACATCATCGGCGGTGAGATACCGCTGCATATCTCGCGGTTCTTCCCTCGGTTCCGCATGAACGACCGTCCGCCCACCGATGTCGGGCTGATATACCGCCTTGCCGAAAGGGCGCGTGAAGATCTGAAATATGTATATACCGGCAACTGCTGACCGCTCCGCTGTGCGGGGAAGTCCGGCGCTCTGATGTAAAAATTCATAAAAAACACTTTACTAATCGAAAAAAATATGTTAGAATAAGATATACGTATATTTGCCGCACAGGCTCACAGCAGATACTGCGAGGAAGTTGATATCTATATGACTGATTACAGGCTCGTCCGCATGAACAGGAAATCCGTTTCCCTGTCCATCGACAAGGACGGCATACCTATAATAAAAGCGCCGTACAGCGCTCCAACTGAACTGATAGACCGCTTCTACGCCGAAAAAAAGGACTGGGTGCTTTTTCAGCAGGAGAAATATTCCGCGATACAGCAGAAACGAAGCGCCGCGCTCGGCTCCGAGGTGGATACGCTCATACTCTTCGGCAGAGAATATCCCGTCACACATGAACACCGTCAGTACGGCTTCGACTGGAAAAGCTTCAATCTCCCGGATGACAGCTTCGGTGTGCTGAAACCGTATATCATCGGTATGTACAGGAAAATTGCCGCCGCAGATATCCCCGGAAGAGTGGCAAGGTTCGCACCGATGGTCGGTGTGAAGCCATCCGCCGTCAAGATAAACTCCGCTTCGTCGAGGTGGGGCAGCTGCTCCGGCAAGGCTTCGCTGAATTTTTCATGGAAACTGATACTCGCTCCGGAGGATGTGATCGACTACGTGGTAGTACACGAGCTCTGCCATATAAAGTATATGGATCACAGCCCGATGTTCTGGGCAGAGGTAGGCAAGGTGATACCCGACTGGAAGGAACGCCGCGACAAGCTGAAGGACGTCCAGACCATGATCGGCGAAAAAGCACTCGACTGAAAGGCGGTATATCATGAAGCTGATGTTCGCATCCGATATCCACGGCAGCGCATCCTGCTGCAGGGCGATGCTCGATGCATTCCGCAGGGAAAACGCCGCCCGCCTCATACTGCTCGGCGACCTGCTCTATCACGGTCCGCGCAATGATATCCCCGAGGGCTACTCTCCGAAAGAAACGGCAGCCATGCTCAATGAGAACTCCGCAAAACTGCTCTGCGTGCGCGGGAACTGCGAAGCGGAAGTCGATCAGATGATGCTCACGTTCCCGGCAATGGCTGATTACGCCGCTGTTTTGACCGATAACGGAAGGACGATATTCTGTACGCACGGACATCTTTATCCGGACGGCTTTGCGGGAATGAACGGCGGAGACGTCCTCATCACAGGACATACCCATATCTTTGCCGCCGAAAAGCGCGGTGAGGTTTTCTTTGTAAATACAGGCTCGGTCACTCTCCCGAAAAACGGAAATCCTAAAAGCTACGCTGTATATGAGAACGATACCTTCCGTATATGCACGATGGACGGCTCTGTTCTTGCGGAGCTGACTCTGACGTGACCCGCATCACAATACATATAACCGAAAGGAATGGATTATAATGGCATTATTCGGAAAACAGCAGTACTGCTCATCTTGTCTGGAGCCGGTAAGATCGGCGAATGCGGTATGCCCGCTGTGCGGATATGACCCCTCCGCGAGGGCTTCACAGGGGCGCTATCTGAAACCGCAGACCATGCTGAACGGACGCTATCTCGTGGGCTGCGCCTTAAGCGAGAACGCTTTTTCCGTGACATACAAGGCGATAGACCTCACCGAAAAGAAGAAAAAGATCCTGAAGGAATACTGCCCGTTTTCCTGCGCTGCACGCAATCCGGACGAAAAAGCGGAAAACACCCTCGTTATCAACAAGGATAAGGAGGATGTATTCAGAAAGGGACTTGCCGAATTTACGGATAACGCCCGCAGGATAGTCGGCATCGAGCTGCCCGGCATAATGAATGCGACCGATGTGGTCGAGACAAGGGGCACCTGCTATCTGGTGACGGATATGGAGAAGGGTGAGCCGCTCAGAAGGGTTGTTCGCCCCGGAAAGGATATCTTTGCCGCCGATGAGATGTTCGCACTGATGAAGCCGATGATAAATTCGCTGACCGAGCTGCACGGAAAGAACATCATCCATGCCGATATATCGCCGTTCAATATACTGATATCGCCCGACCGCAGCAAAGCGACACTGATAGGCTTCTCGCTCGGCGAGGAGGAGATCTTTGACGGCGCGCCCAAGAGGGGATTTACCGCACTTGAGGAATATCCCGCATTCAAGGGGAGCGTAGGCGCCTGGACGGATATCTACGGGCTGTGTGTTTCGATATATTACGGCATAACGGGAGTTATACCCACCGATGCCCCCGACCGCACCGTGGATGATGATATAGTGCCGCCCTCTGAACTGGGAGCGGCTGTAAGCGAGGACAGAGAAGCCGTTCTCATGCAGGGAATGGCGGTATATGAACGCGACCGCTTCAAAGCTGTGCGTGCGCTTTACAATGCGCTTTACAGCGAGGAAGAGGAAGTTTCCTACTATGAAGAGGAAGAACCCGAGCCGGAATATGAAGCTGTTCCCGGATCCGAGCCGGAATATGAAGCTGTTCCCGAACCCGAGCCGGTATATGAAGCTGCTCCGGCTCCGGAACAGGTATATGAGCCTGCAC
>CAMVPV010000248.1 GCA_947169455.1 uncultured Clostridia bacterium
AAATTTGCGGGGATGAGCAGCAGCCACCATATGCCCGGTATCCACACCATCAGCCACAGAGGGAATATCAGATTATATAGCCGGTATTCATTCTTCCTTTTCATATGACACCTCTGCGATCATATCGTGACATTCCTCTTTCGGTGCGCTCTCTTCCACAGAAGACTTTTTCCTGCGCCTTTTCTTTTTCGGCGGCATGAATTCCTCGGGGTGCGCTTCACGGTATTTCTCATACATATCCGGGCGACGCTCCGCTGTAAGCTCCAGCGCCTTCGAGTGGCGGAACTCCGAGATATTCTTGTGATGCCCCGTCAGAAGCACCGGCGGCACCTCCCTGCCGTGCCATACCTCCGGGCGTGTATAATGCGGATATTCGAGCAGTCCTCCGAAATGGCTCTCCTCCTCGTAGCATTCATCGGCGGAGAGCACACCGTCACACATCCGCGCGACCGAATCCGCCACCACGAGCGCGGGCAGCTCACCGCCCGTGAGAACGTAATCCCCTATCGAAAGCTCCTCATCGACTATCTCATCTATTATACGCTGATCGACGCCCTCGTAATGACCGCATATAATAAAAATGTGCTCCATGAGGGAAAGCTCCTTCGCTCTCTGCTGATCGAAAACCTTTCCCTTAGGAGACATATAGATAACGTGTGGTTTTTCGGGATATCCGCCGCAAACCGCCTCATAGCAGCGGTAAATCGGGTCTGCCTGCATGACCATTCCCATTCCGCCGCCGTAGGGCGAATCATCGACGCGGCGGTGCTTGTCGGTGGTGTAGTCCCTTATCTGATGACAGGCAAATTCTATCTTTTCGGCTTTCACAGCCCGTCCGAGAATGCTTTCTCCGAGAACTGCCATGCACATTTCCGGAAAAAGCGTTGCTATATCTATTCTCATACGTCCTCGAAAAGACCCTCCATCGGGAATATTATCATCTTCCCGTTTTCGATATCGGTCTTCAGCACCACATCGGGTATCGCGGGGATAAGATACTCTTTCCCGTCCTTCTGAAGATGATAGACGTCATTCGCTCCGGTGGGACTGACGCGGGTCAGCTTTCCGTAAAAGGTGCCGTCCTCGCCGTATGCTTCAAGGCCGATGAGATCCTGAACGAAATAACTGCCCTCATCGAGCTCGACGTCGTTCCTGTCCATATAAAGCACCTTTCCGCGCAGAAGCTGTGCCGCTTCGGGGGTATCGGTGCCTTTCAGCTTCAGTATGACGATATTCTTGTGTGTGCGCGCGTGCTCGATATCGACGGGAGTTTTCCCCTCATCGAAATACAGGCGGTCAAATCCGCACAGAAAATCGGGGCTGTCGCACCACGGCTCAGCGCGCACCTCACCTTTCAGCCCCTGTATCGCAACGATCTTGCCCGTTTCAAGAAACTGCTTCATATAATTCTCCGAATTCCTTGTCTTCGTTGTCGTTCAGGAAAGTGGCGTTTTCCATTACCCACTTCCTGTAATCGTCCTCCAGGAGCGCGGCTATCTTTTCGTAAGCCTCCTCCTCGTCGGGCGTGAGCCTTCTGCCCACGGTCTTGTGGAAGTAATACTTGAACGGCACCATCACCGCTCCCCTGCTGTCGCGCGAGAGCGCCTGCCTGTTCGCGCCTGCCGCGCACAGAAGATTTATCAGCTCGTAATTGTAACCGTCGTCCGCTGCCGCCGCAGATGAAAGCGCACTGACATACTTATCGGGGCGGTAATCGGGATCGGCTCCGTTCGTCAGAAGGAGCTGCACCATCGGCAGATCGCCGTTCCTGCACGCTGCGCAGAGCGGAGTATATCTGTCCGCTCCCGAATCGTTCACGTCGGCGCCGTAGGCGATCATCATCTTCACCACCGCAGTCTTTCCGAAGCGTGTCGTTTTTGACGGTGCAGCGCCCTTTTTGAGCATCCTTTCCACTGCGGGGACGTTCATGCTCTCGGACGCGATATAGAGTATATCCGAGCGGGTATATTCACTGATATTATACTGTACATCGAGATATACATAGTATATCGGAAGTATGAAGCACAGCACACCCGCCGCTATTGAAATGCCCGCAGTCCTCGTCAGGAAGGACGGGACTCTGAGCTTTTTTTTCTTTTTAATTATAAAAAAAATTACCGGCAGTACAACAAGTACGATGCCGATAATGAACAACACCCGTACCGCTGTCAGGTGGGTAATAAGGAACAGCTGCATAAGCTTCCCCCGTTCGTTCAATGCTGTTCTTTCAGCGGAAAACGCCGGAAAAACGCATTTGCGGTGCGTTCTCCGGGACTGTGTGTTCCGTGAAAGCTCAGTCGATCTCGACCATTATCTTACGATTGGTCCTTCCTGCTCCGGCGCGCATAACGGTCCTTATCGCCTTGGCGATCTTTCCCTGCTTGCCTATCACCCTGCCCATATCATCGGGGGCAACATGAAGATGATAGACAGTAACACCTTCGCTGTCGGGCTCGTCCTCATCGACCCTTACCGCGTCCTTGTCCTCTACGAGACCGAGCGCGATAGTTTCGAGCAATTTCTTCAAATCAAACACCCTCCTCAAAAACAGATGTACGGAGGCAAGAAGCAAGAATATCCGCGCGCGTCAGCTGCCCCGGAATTCTTACCTCCAAACGTGACCTGCCGTCCTCGATAGGGATCACTTGATGTTCTCCTTCTCAAAGATCTTCTTTACCGTATCGGTAGGCTGTGCTCCGTTAGCCATCCACTTCTTAGCCTTGTCGGCGTCTACCTTGATAACGGAAGGCTCCTTGGTGGGATCGTAGTAACCGATCTCCTCGATGAATCTTCCGTCTCTGGGATATCTCGAATCAGCTACGACTATGCGGTAGAAGGGAGCCTTCTTTGCGCCTATCCTTCTCAGTCTGATCTTAACTGCCATCTTTTTCACCTCCGCGCTATACTGCACGATGCAGTATGTATTCACATATATATATCAAAAGATCGTCGATCCTGTGATACCTTTACCTGTTGTTGTTCCATATACCGGGAACGCGCAGTCTGTTCTTCCTGCCGTTCTGGTTCTTTCCGAAAGCGCCCATCTGCTTCATGAACTTCTGCATATCCTCAAACTGCTTCAGCAGCCTGTTCACATCGGCAACGGTATTTCCGCTTCCGGCAGCTATCCTTCTCTTGCGGCTGGGATTTATGATAGAGGGCTTTGCTCTCTCTGCGGCGGTCATGGAAGTGATCATCGCTTCTATCCTGAGCAGCTGGTGATCGTCGATCTCCACATCGCGCAGCCTGTCGCCCATTCCCGGCAGCATACCGATTATCTGCTTCAGAGGACCCATTTTGCGTATCTGCTTCATCTGATCGAGCAGATCGTTCATATCAAAATTGTTTTCCTTGAGCCTTTCGGCGAGTTTCTTCTGATCCTCCTCGGCGATGGTGCTTTCGGCGCGTTCGATGAGCGTGAGCACATCGCCCATACCGAGTATCCTGGATGCCATTCTTTCGGGGTGGATCGGCTCGAAATCGTCAAGCTTCTCGCCCGTACCCACGAACTTGACAGGCTTACCCGTTACAGCGAGCACGGACAGTGCCGCACCGCCTCTGGTATCGGAATCGAGCTTCGACATGAGAACGCTGTCTATGCCGAGCGCCTCGTCGAATGCCTTTGCTACGTTTACCGCATCCTGACCGGTCATCGCATCGACAACGAGCATGATCTCGCTGGG
>CAMVPV010000249.1 GCA_947169455.1 uncultured Clostridia bacterium
AAATATGAGCCACGAGATACGCACACCGCTCAACGCAGTGCTGGGAATGAACAGGATGATCGTGCTCGAAAGCCGCAGCGCACGGGATGACCCGCCGAGGGACAGGGAGACCGCACGAAAGCTCTTTTCCGATATAACCGAATATTCAGGCAATATCGAAAGTGCCGGAAACAATCTGCTGTCATTGATAAATGATATCCTTGACTTTTCCAAGATCGAAGCGGGCAAGATGGATATCACCGAACACAGCTATATGCTGAGCTCGGTATTGAATGACGTCAGCAATATGATAATGTTCCGTGCAAAGGACAAGGGACTTGAATTTTTCTCGGAGATAGACGAGAGCATCCCCGACAACCTCTATGGCGATGATATGCGCATACGGCAGGTCATCTGCAATATCCTCAACAATGCCGTGAAATATACTGACAGCGGCAGCGTGACGCTTTCTCTGCACGGAGAGGGTGATCTCCGCGACGGAGAAACCGCAGAGCTTGTCATAGACGTCAAGGATACAGGCATCGGCATCAGGAAGGAAGAGATAGGAAAGATATTCGAGAAATTCGAGCGTACCGACCTTGAACGCAACAGCACTGTCGAGGGCACAGGGCTCGGGCTTGCGATAACACTGCGCCTGCTTGAAATGATGGGCGGAAGCATCCATGTGGAGAGCGAATACGGCGTCGGCTCCGTATTCACTATACGCCTGCCGCAGAAGATCGTTTCTGCGGCGCCTATCGGTGACTTCCGTAAAAAATTTGAACAGAGCATCAGTATGATGCATGACAACGAGCACTGGTTCCGCGCGCCGGAAGCTCATATCCTGATCGTCGATGATACCCGCATGAACCTCACTGTCGCAGCCGGATTGCTGAAGGATACCGGCATACAGATCGATACGGCAGAGAGCGGCGCAAAGGCACTTGCCCTGTGCAGACAGAACCGGTATGACCTTATCATGCTGGATCAGCGTATGCCGGTAATGGACGGCATCCAGACGCTTAAACGGCTCCGTGAGGAGGATAACCTCACAGATATACAGACCCCGGTAATCTGTCTCACAGCAGACGCTCTCACCGGTGCAAAGGAGTATTACATCGCAGAGGGCTTCAGCGACTATCTTTCCAAACCGATAGACAGCCGTGCAATGAAGCAGATGCTCATGAAATATCTGCCGCAGGACAAGCTCATCAGCGTTACCGGTCAGCAGCCGCCTGCGGAAACAGACGAACCGCAGAAAAATGACGGCGGTCTGTACGGAGCACTGCGTGATGCAGGCGTCGATACCGCAATGGGGCTCGGCTATTGTGAGGACGATGACGACCTGTACGGTATCGTTCTTGATGAATTTGTTCAGAGCGCCGCCGAAAAAAGAGGTGATCTGCAGCGGTTCTTCGAGGAGCACGATGCGGAGAATTACAGGATACTTGTACATTCGCTGAAAAGCAGTTCCAGGACAGTTGGTGCGGATGCGCTGTCTGCTTCCGCTGCAGAGCTCGAAAAAGCAGCGGCGGCAGAACAATGGGACATCATCTCGGAACGCCACCCAGGCATGATAGAGTCATACGATTCTCTCGTAAAGGCTATATCTGCCGCTGTTGAAGCCGGAAACTGAATACAACAAGCCTCCCGCAGTCATTGATCGCGGGAGGCTTTTATCATAATCCGAGCAGCTGTTTTTTCTTTATGTCAAATTCTTCCTGCGTTACCGCACCTATGTCGAGCAGCTCCTTGAGCTGCTTCACCTGTTCATAGGCATTACCGGCGGCGGGTGCAGTCTGCACGGTGCTTCTGCCGGATACAGTATGCGCGCCGGACTTGTATTCCTTTATGCACTGGTATATATCATTCGCGCACATGAAGGCACGCTCGATGCGGGTATCCCTGTCCGCCCAGCCCTGCATAAGGTCGATGCGTATCCTTTTTGCGCAGAACGGGTTTTTCCCGAGTTCGATATTGAAGTGCATACCCATGATCTTGTGGTCACGGGGCACTCTCGGGAGATCGGGATAGCGCGTGGAATAGTCATCGGACAGGAGAAATTCAAGGAAGCCTGCCAGTCCGCCCTTGCGCTCCATATCTCGGCGCTGCTTTTCTTCATCAGTCAGCGGCGATGTGTTCAGATCGAGATCATAGGCAGCAATATGATCAAAGCTGAAAATATCGGGGTTTTCTCCTTTGAGCATTGCAAATTCACCGTGAGTGTCATCCACCGCCATGATCGGGTGAGAATTGTCAAGAGAGAACTGCCTTGTCATATCGAATTCCTCACGATACCTTCTGTCATTCTCTTCTTTCAGTCTTATCTGTTCCTTGATCTCATCAAGCGTCATACTGCCGATGCCGTCGGTATAGTCCGACATGAGATTGCGGCAGTTCCCGCAGATGAAATCGCCGCTCACTATCTTGTACCTTGTGATAAGCCCTGCCTTTCCTCCGCACAATATACATTCTTTCTTCTCAAAAAGTCCCATGATGTTCCTCCGTAGCATTATTGATCTTGTAGGTGTCTTTATGGGCTAATCATATCATCTTAGAACATGTTTGTCAATGGATATGTCACGAAAGTCAACTAAAATGACATAAAAATCAATTTTTGTCCTTGAATATGCTTTTACTATGTGCTATAATTGTTTCATCGGGGCTGTTCTCTGCCCTGTAAGCTACGAAAGGAAAACCGATATGAACATAGCCGTTGTTGATGACCTCCCTGAAGAAAGAGAGCGGGTACGCAGATTTCTGAGCGACTACTGCCTGCAGAGCGGGAGAGCCATAGATGTATCGCTTTTTGAGAATGCCGAAGAGTTCCTCAGGGATTACAAGCCCTACAAATATTCACTGATATTCATGGATATCTACATGGGAGCCACCGACGGCATCGAGGCGGCGCAGTATGTGCGTGAGCGCGACAGCGATACCATAATAATATTCCTGACCACCAGCCGCGACCATATGCCCGAAGCATTTTCCGTCCACGCATACGATTACCTTGCGAAGCCTGTCGATGATGAGCGCATGAAAAAGCTCATGGACGGGATAATGGAAAAGCACTCCATGTCTCAGCGTGAGCTTATCATAGTGTGCGAGGGCAGGGAAAGAACAGTGAAGTACTCCGATATAATCAGCGTTTGCTCCGAAAGCCACAGGGTCGAGGTAGCCGATAAGATCGGCAATGTATATGTTACTTACCGCAAATTCACTGATATTGCCGATGAACTGGAGAACGAGGGGCATTTTCTGAAAATAAACCGCGGGATTATCGTAAATATGGACAATGTATCGGATATCTCCCGCGGTATATGCAAGATGACAGACGGAAGTTCGCTTCCGGTAAGCATACGCGGCAAAAAGCAGGTAGAACAGCAGTACGCAAATTATATGTTTTCCAAGATACGCAGTGACACGATGAGGAGGAGCGGGATATGACGGAGATGATCCTCACGCTCCTGTCATATGCCGTGCTGGTGCCTTCCGCGATCATGTGCTACCTTCCGATGAAGAACAAGCTGAAAATGCCTGTGCATAAGCTTCTCCCGCTGTTCCTTGCGGCTGTCACGATGATCATCCTGACGGGCGTGTTCATCGAATACCGGTTCGGCTTTTCATCAAACACGGTATTCATCCTGACCGTGGTAATATCCTTTGTATGCTATCACAAAACACTGAA
>CAMVPV010000250.1 GCA_947169455.1 uncultured Clostridia bacterium
TGCCCCGCAGATTCTCCGCAGTTGGAAACGATGCGGAACCCTTTTTCACATTCGGGGAGCGTTTTCGATACTTCCGCCATCTTCTCAAAGAGGTGCGCCACAACAGCCGAATTTTCGGGAGTTACCTCAGCGGCGCTCCGGATGTGCTCCTTCGGGATAAAGAGATAGTGCACAGGCGCGGTAGGGTTTATATCCGCGAAAGCGTATATCTTGTCGTCCTCATATACCTTTGTTGAGGGTATCTCTCCTGCGATTATCTTGCAGAACAGGCAGTCGTTCATTTTTCCTACTTCCTTTCATTATCATTGAGCGCAGATATCTTCATTTCAAGCGCGCTTTTCCAGTATTCAAGTTCTTCTGCGGATACTTCGAGACAGACCTCGTTCCTGTCCGGGTCAAATACCTGAAATATGATCTTCCGGGAGTTCCCCGCAGAAGTAAAATATACCGCAGTGTGCGGGCTGCTCAGATCAACGATATTCCTGACCTTTTCGCCGTTATAGTCAAAAAGCTGACTATCGGCGCACAGCTCATCTGAAATGCCTTTCAGCATACGGCTGTACAGGACAGACCTGTCCTCGCAGCCGTATGTCCTCCTGCAGGACGGCGTTTCCGATGTTACTGAACACCATTTCTCATCGGAGAAAATTATTTTTCCGCTTTTGCAGGAAAGAATGGATCCGTTCGTCATTTTATAAACTCTTTTACTATCTCCGGAACAGCCTTTGCGACCTCGGGCAGCTTTGAAACATCGCCCACGCCGGACATAGCGCTGTCGGGGCGTCCGCCGCCCTTGCCGCCTGTGAGAGCAGCCGCTTTCTTTACGATGTTGCCCGCATGAGCGCCCTTTGCGAGAGCGTCCTTGCCGCATACGCAGAGGATATTGCCCGAGCCGCCGTTATCCGCAGCTATGACTGCAACAGCACCGGGGAACTTGTCCTTTATCTTGTCGCCTATCGAGCGGAGGATGTCGGGAGCGACATTCTTCAGAACTGCCGAAGCAGCCTGCACGCCGTTCACATCGACCGCATTTTCCATGATGCCGTCTATCTCGGAAGCGGCTATCTTTGAATTCAGCTCGGCAACTTCCTTTTCGAGCGTCTTTATCTCAGCAGCGGCAGCCGCGCACTTTGCGGGGAGCTCGCTGTAGTTCGAGAGCTTCAGCGCCTGTGCGGAAGCTATGATGCTGTTGTGATATTCATCTATCAGACCGAGCACGCCCGTGCCGGTAACGGCTTCGATACGCCTTACGCCCGCAGCAACGGAGCTTTCGGAAATTATCCTGAACAGACCGACCTTTGCGGTGTTGTCAAGGTGAGTACCGCCGCAGAACTCTATCGACTGACCCTTTGCTTCGACAACGCGCACGACATCGCCGTACTTCTCGCCGAACAGTGCCATAGCGCCGAGCTTCTTTGCTTCTTCGATAGGCATTTCGGTCATGGTGACGGGAACAGCCTCGAATATGAATTTGTTTACGGTATCCTCGATGCGCTTCAGCTCATCGGGAGTAACTGCTTCGTAGTGGTTGAAGTCGAAGCGCACTCTCTCGGCATTTACAAGCTGACCTGCCTGGTGTACATGATCGCCGAGAACGCTCCTCAGAGCCGCCTGCAAAAGATGAGCGCAGGTGTGGTTCCTCATGATCGAAAGGCGTCTTTCCTTATCCACCGATGCTGTAACGGCGTCGCCCTCGGCAATGCCGCCGACATCTGCGGTGCCTATATGGAGATACTGTCCGCCCGATGCCTTCTTTGTATCGGAAACTGCAAAGCTGCTCTCGCCGACAGTGATATCGCCCTCGTCACCGACCTGTCCGCCGCTCTCGGCATAGAACGGTGTGCGGTCAAGGATTATGACAGCATCCTCGCCCTCGGAAACGGACTGCACACGCTGACCGTCCTTGAATACCGCGATGACCTTAGCAGAGCTTTCAAGCTCGGTGTAGCCAGTAAATTCCGTAGCGGGGAGATCAAGACCGCTCATGGTGTCCTCATCCCACGAGGAGCCGCCCTTTGCATCGTGATCGGCTCTCGAACGTTCTCTTGCCTTTTTAACGCTTTCGCGGAATCCCTCTTCATCTACGGTGATGCCCTTTTCGGCAGCCATTTCGATGGTGAGGTCTATCGGGAAACCGTAGGTATCGGAAAGCAGGAAAGCATTTTCGCCCGAAAGTACGCCGCCCTTTGCAATGTCGGATGTCACCTTTTCAAATACGGCTGTACCTGCGTCAATCGTCTTTGCAAATGTCTCTTCTTCGTTCAGAATGGTCTTCTTGATATAATCGCGCTTTTCCTCCAGTTCGGGATATGCGCACTTGTTCTCGTCGATAACGGTATCTGCGACATTGTAAAGGAATGAGCCTTTTATTCCGAGAAGTCTGCCGTGTCTTGCGGCGCGGCGGAGCAGACGGCGGAGCACATAGCCGCGTCCTGTCTTATCGGGTCTGACGCCGTCGCCTACCATGAATACAGTCGAACGGATATGGTCTGTGATAACGCGCAGGGAGATATCCGTCTTTTCGTTTTCCTTGTACTTCACGCCGGCGATCTCGCTGATGCGCGCCATGATATTCTTCACGGTATCTACCTCAAAGAGGTTATCAACGCCCTGCATAACGCAGGCAAGGCGTTCAAGACCCATTCCGGTATCTATGTTCTTGTGCGCCATTTCCTCATAGTGACCGTTTCCGTCGCTGTCGAACTGGCTGAACACAAGGTTCCATATCTCTATGATGCGGTCGCAGTCGCCCGCCTGTTCAAAGCTCTCGAACGGACCGTAAGCCTCGCCGCGGTCGAAGTGTATCTCGGAGCAGGGACCGCAGGGACCGCTGCCGTGCTCCCAGAAGTTATCGGCTTTTCCGAGGCGGATCACTCTGTCGTGCGGGATGCCTATTTCCTTTTCCCAGATCTGCTCTGCCTCGTCGTCGCTTTCATATATCGTGACCCAGAGCCTGTCGGCGGGTATCTTGAGCACTTCGGTGAAGAACTCCCACGCCCACGCGATAGCCTCGTGCTTGAAGTAATCGCCGAAGGAGAAGTTGCCGAGCATCTCGAAATAGGTGCCGTGTCTTGCGGTGATGCCGACGCGCTCGATATCAGGCGTTCTGATGCACTTCTGGCAGGTGGTGACACGGACATTCGGGGGTGTTTCGGTGCCGAGGAAGAATTTCTTCAGGGGCGCCATTCCGCTGTTTATGAGAAGAAGGCTGTTGTCGCCGTTGGGTATGAGCGACGCGCTCGCCATTCTTGTGTGGTTCTTGCCTTCAAAGAACGTGAGGAATTTTTCTCTCAGTTCGTTAAGTCCTGTCCATTCCATAATTACGATCTCCATTCATTATAGGGAATAATAGTCAATACACTGTTTATTATATCACATTCCCCGCGATTGTCAATATATGATACGCCGATTTTACCGCCGGCGGGCTGCTCTTTATTGACTAAATTGCAGCGGGTGGGCGACCCGCAGCCGTCCCGACCTCGCTCTCGTTCCGGTGTACAGTTGTTTTTCCTCTCATCCTGATTTTTTCGTGTTTGTCGGTGGATTTATATTTGCTGTTACGCTCATCCTGCTTTTTTCGTGTTTTGTTGGAATTTATATTTGCTTTTCCTCGCAGCCGGCTATTGTAGGTTTTTTAGTAATCTTTCTTTATTATAACGCA
>CAMVPV010000251.1 GCA_947169455.1 uncultured Clostridia bacterium
CATAAAAACGAATGTAAGGGGATAAAACCATGACCGAGATTTTACAGCACGAATACTCGGAGGAATTCGACAGGCTCCGCAGGAACCGCGTCGAGGTCGCTTATTACAAATATGGAGCTGCGAGGGAAAATTTCGGCGGCGGTCGTGTAGACGCTGTGAAAACGCTTGAATTATGTCTTGAAGCGTTCAAGAAGGACGGCAACACGGAACACATGGTCGATATCGCCAATTATGCGATGTTCCGATATATGTACCCTATGGACGGGGAACATTTCACAGCGACAGACAGCAGCGGGAGCGTCGGCACGGTCGGGATACCGATAAATTTTGAGTAAGCAGCAGTTTGAAAAGCTGTTGAAAAATATGTCCGGAATGACGTAAATCTACCAAAATCTGCGTGAGGAAAACACGTAAAAATCGTAGGAGGAATTTTAATGAACAGAGAATTTCTGACGAGCCTCGGCATCGAGGACAAGGACATTATCGACAAGATAATGAAGGAAAACGGCAGCGACATCGAGAATGTCAAGAAGAATTTTTCCGGTATCAGGGAACAGCTCGACGCTGCCAACAAGCAGATCGAGGAACTCGGAAAACTCGACTATGAGGGCGCAAAGAAGCTCGCGGACGATTACAAGTCAAAATACGAGGAATCCGTCCGCGCCAACGAGAAAATGCAGTTCGACTATGCCCTTGACGCTGCTCTCGCTGCGGCTAAGCCCAGAAACGCAAAAGCGGTGAAGGCTCTCATCGAGACCGACAAACTGAAATTTTCCGAGGGAAAGCTCATCGGTCTGGACGAGCAGCTGAAGGGTATCAGAAAGGACAACGATTTTCTTTTTGAGCCGGAGCAGCCGAAGCCCGACCCCGAACAGCCCGCGGGCGGCGTTCAGAAGCCGAAGTTCAGCAGTGGTGCGGGCAATTTCGGCACCGCTGTGACAAATGCATCGGCACGCGCAATAATGGGCTTGCCGGAGATCAAATAATTTTTTATGAGGTGATTTAACTATGGCAAATTCTATCACACTGTTCAAGCAGTATATCGACCTGCTCGATGAAGTCTATCGCCTTGAAGCAAAGACGTCCATGCTCGATATGAACGGCGCTCTCGTGCAGGCAGGCGCAAACGCAAATCAGATCATCGTACCCAAGTACAGCCTTGACGGGCTTGCCGATTATTCGAGAAATTCCGGATATGTTTCCGGCGATGTCACCGTCACCAATGAGGTCGTTGAGTTCAATTACGACCGCGGCAGAAAATTCACCGTTGACGCAATGGACAACGCCGAGACCGCAGGCGTCGCTTTCGGCTCGCTCGCAGCACAGTTCATCAGGCAGAAGGTCGTTCCCGAGCTGGACGCATTTCGCTTTGCAACCTACGCGGGCACGAGCAATGTCATTTCCGCGTCGGAGGCGCTCTCTACCGGTGCGGCAGTCATCGCGGCGCTCGAAACAGGCACTCAGGCAATGGACGAGGAGGAAGTCCCCGAGGCAGGGCGTATCCTTTTCATCACGCCTACACTGGAAACGGCGATACATTCGCTCGACACGACCAAGTCACGCGAGGTGCTCGAACGCTTCGACGACGTCGTGAGAGTTCCGCAGAGACGCTTTTACACCGCTATCGACCTCGCAGACGGCACCACCTCCGGCGAAGAAGCGGGCGGCTACTCGAAGGCGAGCGGCGCAAAGAACCTCAACTTCATGATAATCGAAAAGGACGCCGTGATGCAGTACACAAAGCACACCGTATCGAAGGTGTTCTCTCCCGAGGAGAATCAGAACGCCGACGGCTGGGCATTCGTTTACCGTGCTTACGGTCTGTGCGATGTCTATGACTGCAAGGTCAAGGGTATCTACGTTTCCAAGTCCACATCGTAAGGAGGGATAACTATGCGCAGAGTTGGTGAACCTGTTCCCGAAAAGCCTGTTCCCGGGAAAATTCCGGAGATACCGCCCGAAGAAAGTGCGGACACTTCCGGACAGCTTCCCGCAAGTGAAGCACCCGCTCCCAAAAAGGACGGTAAAAAGAAGGGCTGATAAAATTGGTCGATTATAATTACTACACCGCCGATTACGGCGGTTTTCTTATCCCCGGGGACAAGTTCGCATATTATGAAGGCAAGGCGGCGGCATACGTGGACGCTGTGACGTTCGGGCGCATTGATAAGGATAACATACCCGCTGTGGTCAAGGACGCCGTGTGCGACGCCGCAGAGTGCTGTTTCCGTGCTTTTGAAAGCAAAGCGGTGTCCGAGGGGATATCCTCCGAGAAAGTCGGAGATTATCAGGTATCTTACACGGCGGGCAATTCGTCCGCCGCGGAAGGTGCCTCCGCGATCATGGCTCTCGCCGTAAAATACCGCCTCGGGAATTCGGGGCTGATGTACAGGGGTGATGGCGATGGTTACGAATGACACTATAAACGCCGTCCGCATCACCGACAACAGCTATTCCGTCACCTATACGGGACCATGTATGCGGCAGGACGTACACTCCTACGAGGTGAAAAAGTACGGCGAGGAACACGCAGATCATGCCGCTGCATACGTCCCCGATGTGACGGCGGACATCAAAAAGGGCGATTACATCATCTTCGGGGAGCTCCCGCAGGAGATTTCCGTCGAAAACGCCCTCACAGCGCAGTCCGTGACCGTGTATGATCACGGCTCGGCGGATATGCGCCACATCAAAGTCGGGGTGATATGATGATAACGTTCAGAACGCTTATATTCCGCCGTGATCTCAAAAAACCCGTCTTTGCCGCGCAGAGGTACATCGACAGCACCGTACTTCGGCTCTCCGACCCGTATATCCCGAAGGACAGCGGAACGCTCATAAAATCGGGGATAATACACACGGTCATCGGTTCGGGTGAGGTGCGCTACCGCACTCCCTACGCGGACTATGTGTACTATCACAACGCGGGGCGCGGAAGGAACGGCATGAACTCCGCGGGCGGCGGACTTCGCGGGCGTCTGTGGTTCGAGCGCATGAAAGCCGACAAGAAAGAGCAGATACTCCGCGGAGCGCAGGCAATGGCAGAAAGGAACATCCGATGATAGCTCACATAAAAGCCTACATGAATACCTGTCCGCTGCTCTCGGAGATAATCCCGAAAAAGCGGCATATCGACTTCACCGAGGACAGCCCCGACAATTACGGCATTTTCCCTTCGGGTGACACAGAGACGGGAAATTCCTACATCAACGGCGACGAGGAACGTATCTACACATTCGCGGTGTATGTCCGCAGAATGAGCGATACCGACGCCGTGCGCCTTGAAAGCAGCGGATTCATAGAGCGGCTGCAGGACTGGTTCAACATGAACCCGCCCGCACTCCCCGCCGACTGCGACTTTGTGGAGATATCCGCACGGAACGCGATGCTCCTCGAAGAGAACAAAGCCGGAACGCGCGGCGCCTATCAGGTGCAGTGCGCGGTAAGATACATCAAACATTATTCATACTGAAAGGACTGATATACAATGCCCGAGACCAACAGAATTGCGATGCGCCCCGAAGTGGTGCATTACCTCAACGGATATTTCTGCGGCAACGGCTGGACGAAGTTCGCCGAGAACCCCGGTGCGAATACCGAGGACACGCTCTATATCAACATGACGACGGCTTCCAG
>CAMVPV010000252.1 GCA_947169455.1 uncultured Clostridia bacterium
AGTAATCAAGGAAAACATATATCATTATTATAGAGCTGATCTCCTCATCATAAAAATATGACATGATATCCCTGTTGTATGTTATACGGCAAATATCCGTTCCGATCTCGTCGTTGTAATACTTTTCATATCCCTCGTTCAGCAGCGATTCTGAGAACTGTTCAAAGATATCCTTATCAGACGGCATAGAGATCAGGAAGTTCGTCAGCTGGTCTTTTTCGTTGAAATAGAGCAGCAGCTCGCATTCCGTTCCCGCATACATCACATAGCCGTCGGCACAGCGGGCTTCAGCGTCGTAGGAATAGTTCCCTATACCGCACTTTTTCAGCACCTTCTTATGACCCTTTCCGCCTGCGTTCTCAATGAAATCATTGTTCAGGTGCCCGGGCTGCCTGTCCGATGTGAATGAACCCTTCGTGCAGGTATTCACCAAAAGTGCGCCGGTCTTTGTCTGTGTCCTGACCTTGCCGTTCTCCTTCGCCGCCGCAGCGATCATGAACCTGTATTCCTTGTCGCATTCCAGTTCCTTCACGGTGCAGGCGGTACCCTTGACGTTCTTGTAGATCCTGTACTCGCCGCTCTCTTCATCGAGCATATACACCCTGTACCCGCAGGCGCCTTCCACGGCATTCCACGAAAGCTTCACCGAGCTGTCGGTCGGCGCAGCCTTGATGTCATCCGGCGCGGGGAGCTTTTCCGTGTTCTCCGCCGAAACGGATATCATCACCGGACAGTGCTCCGCAGGGAGAACTGCCGCTCCCGACAGTGCGAGCGCCCCCGCAAGGAAAAACGCTGCTGTTCTGTGCTTTGTCATGTTTCATCCTCCTGTTCATCCTGCGCGGTGTCGTCATCGTAAAGTATATCAACATCGACATCGCCTGCTATACCGTCTATCCTGCCGGTACAGCTCATCTGCCACATGATGTGATCTCCCGTATAATCGGTCTCGCGGGTATAGTGCGCGAGCCACACGGGCTTGTCTGTCTCCCAGAAATCCAGAAGGAAGTTCTTGCTGCTGTAAAGCATGGTATCATACCCGAACGCCTTCATTTCCTCATCGAACAGATCATAGAGGCGGTTCAGCCTGTAAATGCTGATGCCGTACTCCTGATAGCAGGAAAAATCCTCCCAGTCGAAGGCAACGGGAAAATCGAGTTCTGCGCCGTCAAGCCTGTCAGCTATCCATTCGGCGTCGCGCTTTATCATCTCTTCGGAATTTGCCGTGGTGTAGAAATACACGCCGACCTTCAGACCTGCTTTGCGTGCCTCCCTGAAGTTCCGTTCAAAGCAGATATCCTCCTCGGGCTCGGAGGTATCCTTGCCGATACGCATTATAACGAACTCACAGCCGGCTTTCTTCACTGCCTTGAAATCGACAGTGCCCTGCCATTTTGAAACATCTATGCCGAGAACGCCGCATCCGCCGTATTTTTCGACGAGGTCGCCGAACGGCTGACGCTCGCTGTCATCGGTCCACTGCGGCAGGGTATCGACAACATTGACGGTCATGCTCCATTCTGTCACGTTCCCCGAGGAATCCGAGGCAGTGACGGATATCGGGTATTCCCCGGCGGCGGAGGTATCCACCGTGCCTGTATATTCAATGGTCACGTTATCATCGTAGTAATCGCCGACGCCGACCCATTCAAGCAGGTCAAACTCATCTCCGGTCTCGACATTGCAGCCCCAACCCGCGTTGAGCAGCATAGGCGGAACGGTGTCCCTGACCGAATAGAAGATCTCGCATTCTGTGTTCATGCCGTGTTCAAGGCAGGTATATCTCACGGAGAAATCGCCCGGTGCGGAGGTATCGAGCGGGATATCGCCGGAAAGCATCTCGGTGCCCTCGGGAACTATATCGCTCAGCATCACCGTATCGAGCACTTCGAGCACGGTGTCGTATTCATCGGACGGTGCGGGAAGTATCTCCGCATCCTTGACAGTATCCGTCTCTGCGGTGGTCACTGATGCGGCGGAGGTGGTAGCTGCCGTTGTAACGGAGACAGTTTCTGCTGCTGTGGTCTGTGATGTCTGTGCGGTCTGTTTTGCTGCCGCGGCCGTCACTGCCGTCCGCGATGCATCAGCCGAAGCGGAGAAGGCGGCGTCCGAGCCTGTGTATGTAGTGTCATCGCTGATAGCCGTACACCCCGTAAGTATCAGCAGGGCTGCGGCTGTCATGGTAAGTTTTTTCATCATATCACCCTCGTCTCCTATTATATCACATTATTCTGCATTTTTCAACTGTTTTATCATAGATTGTGAACATGATGTTTCTGACTTTTTTGGTGAATTATCCCTGCCGCACAGAAAAAGCCGTGATACCGCCGCAGTACCCCGGACATGACAAAAGCGTCCGCCGTATGGCGAACGCTTTTAACTGCTATCCGGCAGCTGTGCAGGAACGGACAGCATGGCAGACGCCCCGCTGTCCGTTTCCGCGTCATATTTCATCGTCCGGGAGATCGTCAGCCCTTGACGACTATGTTGACCAGTCTGCCGCTGACATAGATCTCCTTTACGATATCCTTGCCGTTTACAGCGGCAGCGACCGCAGCATCAGCCTTTGCCATGCCGATGACAGTATCCTTGTCGGCGTCGGCGGGTATATCCAGCTTTGCCTTGATGCGTCCGTTCACCTGTACGGCTATCTCAACGGTATCGTCGCGGCAGAGCTCCTCACTGTATTCAGGCCACGATGTCTCGCTGAGCATACCGCCGAAGCCCATTCTCTCCCATATCTCCTCGGTGATATGCGGTGCGAACGGATTGAGCAGTATCATGAAATCGCGGTACTCTGCCCTTGTGAGCGAGCCTGCCTCATTTATATCATTGATGAGGGTCATCATCGCTGCGATAGCGGTGTTGAACCGGAGCTCCTCGATATCCGAGGAGACTTTCTTTATCGTCTTGTGCATACGGCTGCGGAGCTTGTCGCTGTACTCATCGCCGTCTGTCACGATATCCCGGAGCTGCCATACCCTGTCAAGGAACCTCTTGCAGCCGTTCACGCTGTTTTCGTTCCACGGAGCTGCCTGTCCGTAATCTCCCATGAACAGCACGTACAGTCTGAGCACATCCGCGCCGTAATCGCGCACGACGTCATTCGGGTCGATGACGTTGCCCTTGCTCTTGGACATCTTGTCGCCGTCCGGACCGAGGATAAGCCCCTGTGCCGTTCTCTTGGCGTAGGGCTCCTTGGTGGGCACTTCGCCGATATCATACAGGAAACGGTGCCAGAAACGCGAATAGATCATATGGCGCGTTACGTGCTCCATGCCGCCGTTGTACCAGTCAACGGGGAGCCAGTATTCCATAGCTTCCTTAGATGCGAACGCATTATCGTTGTGGGGGTCGCAGTAGCGCAGGAAGTACCACGACGAACCTGCCCACTGGGGCATGGTATCTGTCTCGCGCTTTGCATCAGCGCCGCACTTCGGGCACTTGCAGTTCACGAAGCTCTCTATCCTTGCGAGCGGGCTCTCGCCATCCGAGCCGGGCTTGTAATCATCCACGGGGGGCAGCTTCAGCGGGAGCTCCTCATACGGAACGGCTACATCACCGCACTTCGGGCAGTGAACTATCGGGATAGGTTCGCCCCAGTATCTCTGGCGGTTGAATGCCCAG
>CAMVPV010000253.1 GCA_947169455.1 uncultured Clostridia bacterium
GCAGGATGAGAGGAAAAGCGAATATAACTTCCACCGAAACAAGAAAAATGATGTTTTCTCGCGGCTTACGCCGCGTTTGTTACAGAACTGGATAGTGAAAAACCATGAAAAAAATATTCTATGTCATATTGGTGATGATACTCATGTTGGCGGGCAACGCCGCGATGTGCTGCCGCGCCGATGAATATGATGCGATAACCGACAGCGATATCGAAAATTTCACACCGGAACTCATCTTCCCCGAAAATATGCGAGGAGTGTATATCACCCCCGGAGCCGACTTCGCCGCGCCCAAACCGGACGGCACGGGCTTCACCGAGGAGGAGATATATGCGGAGCTCGACCGCGTATATACCAAGCTGAGGGAGCTTGCAGTGAATACCGTCATCATAAAGACCGATCTGAACGGCGCTCCCCTCTACGGCGAGGATATCAACGAAAGCGTTGACAGGACTATCATAGAATACGCCGCCGATGAAGCGGTCAGCCGCGGCTTCTATGTGTATCTCGATCTCGATATCGGGGCGGCGCTCTGCCGCTTCGGAGCAGAGCTTTCCTACGGTGAACGCATCGACCGCCTTGCGCTGATGATACGCAGCATAATAATAAAATACCGCGTTGACGGCATCATTTTCAGCGGATATTATTCCCGCGCCGAAAGGAACGCCTTCCGCGATTATATGCAGTGCGGCTCGGGCATCGGCTATGATAACTGGCTCCGCGAAAGCAATGAGTACATCTTCACCGTCGCTGCAGATACCGTCCGCAGAACGAGCAGCGCCGCCGCTGTCGGCATTGCGGTGGATGATATCTGGGCGGATACATCTTCCGAGGAAAACGGCATACCCGTGAACGCAGGCTTTGAAGCCCTCACCGACGGCTACGCGGATACTCTCGGCTATGTGCAGAAGGGGCTCGCGGATATGGTCGTTCTGCGCACAAGGGGCGCGGTGTCATACGCGGCGGAACCGTTCGATACCGTTGTTTCATGGTGGGACAGAGCTGCATCCGCAGCGGGAATACCGCTTTTCGTGCGGCATGAGAACCAGTACGTCTGCACGGGCGAATACGGCTGGGAATATCCCGATGAACTCGTGAAGCAGGTCATAGCGGCGGATAATTACCCGTCCTGCCGCGGTGATATCTTCGGCTCGTTCGCCGCTCTCTGCGAGGACAGACAGCAATCCACCGAAGCACTTGTGAAGAATTACCGGGGTGATCTATACCTTGCGGGACTGGATAACGAGCTCGAAATGACGCTCCCCGAATCGACCGATTTCCGCACCGAGAACGCATCGGTGATATTCGCGGGCTCGTTCGACCCCAATTTCACCGTGTATTTTCAGGGCGAACCCATCGAACTGAACAAGGCGGGGCGCTTCTACTTCAACATGGAGCTGGAAGTCGGGAAGAATGAATTCACCTTCAGCAACAAGGGCAGAACGGTCACATACAGCATCACGCGCACGATCAGAGTCCTGAAGGATGCTGAACCGCGCGGCGGGGATATCTATGCGGACGGCGGCTCCGAGATATCGATAAGCGCGGTGGCGTACAAGGGCTCGGCAGTTGTGGCGGTCATAGGCGATGAAAAGATAAAGCTCACCGAAGCCGAGGGGCTTTCCGATGATATCGACCCCAACTCATCCTACACCAGATTTACCGGTACGTGGAAGTTTCCCGAGGGCAGTATCGGCAGAGTGACCGACCTCGGAAATATCAAGATCTACGGTGCATACCCCACAAAGGACGACAAGGTGATAGAATGCATCACCGGCAGCCGGCTGTTCATCAATGAGCTGCCGCCTCCCCCTCCCCCGCCGGAGCAGAAGCCGGAAACTCCCGCTGTGACGGCGCCTGCCGCTGCGGGAACGCTCATCATGATAAAGAACGACAACACCATGTGCTACCGCGCGGACAGCTACTCGTCCGTTCCCACGCCGGACTGCACACGCCTGCCTGCGGGCACTACAGAATACGCGGTGCGCACGGCTTACTACGGCGGAACGCAGTACTACATCACATCGGGCGGGCGAAGGATACGCACATCCGATGCGGTGCCCGTTTCCGGCGAGCATAAGCGCAGCAGCATACTTTCGGTCAGCGCGGATGTAGTGAACGGAGATACCGTGCTTGCTTTCACGATGAGCGGCAGCGTGCCCTTCTCGGTGGAATACGGAGGCACGGGGTATTCCTACGGCGCGAACGGGCGGTATTATGTGAACAGCTTCAACGCAGACAGCATAATGCTCGTGTTCGATGATACCGATGAAGTCACCGCAGGAAACATACTGTTCCCGTCCGGAGCGGTGTTCTCAGAGGGTCGGTGGGACACCGCCGGCAGCGGAAGGGCGCGGCTCATACTGAAATTGACGGACAGAGGAGCATACGACGGCATAGCGGCGCATTACGATGACAGCGGCAGGCTGCTGGTGCGCTTCAACGGGATAGACCGCTCGCTCATCGGAACGACGATAGTTATCGACCCGGGGCACGGGTATGTCGGCGGCGGAAAGTTCGACCCCGGAGCGGTGGGTCATGTGCGTGAGCAAGCGATAAACCTTGCGATAGCAAAGCTTCTTGAACAGAAGCTGCGCGATGCGGGCGCGAATGTCATACGCTACCACACCGAAAGCGAAAATTACGTTACCGCACAGCGCGCGGAATATGCACGGCAGTTCGCTCCCGATGTGTTCATCGCGGTGCACTGCAATGCGGGCGGCAGCACGGCGTCCGGTGCGGAGGCGTACTATTTCACGCCGTTCTCGCAGCCGCTCGCGGACAGGATATCGGCGCGGCTCGGAAAGGTGCTCTCGGAAGTCCACGGCGGCGGGAACATGGACAGAGGAGAGAAGTACAATTACTTCTACGTGACGCAGCAGCAGGAGTTCCCCTCGGTGCTCGTGGAGACTGCTTTCGTGAGCAATTACACCGAGGCTATGGCTCTCGCCGACCCCGAATGGCAGGAAAAGTTCGCCGATGCGATATTCTACGGCATACAGGATTACCTCGGCGGCAGGTGACAGATAAATGCTCTTTCAGGGCTGACGGTCTTTCCGGCGGCTCTGAGGGGGCGTTTTCGTTTATTGTCCCCCGATAAAGCACTCCCCTTTCTTCAAAAAAATGATCGCAATGCTTTGCATCACCTCCTCCTTCCTCATCGTTTTTGTTCGCAGCGCGGAGTTTGATCATGATGAGGATGATTCAAGATCAATATAATTCAAGTAATTATAATTCAAGTAATTATAATTCAAGTTATTATAATTATAATTATTATAATTAGATGTTCATTTTGAACATTCTTGACTTTTCATTTTGCACACTCAATAATTCCCGTTTTGCACATTCTTGACTTTTCATTTTGCACACTCAATAATTCCCGTTTTGCACATTCTTGACTTTTCATTTTGCACACTCAATAATTCCCGTTTTGCACATTCTTGACTTTTCATTTTGAACATTCACAGATCACACCGCATCGGATGCACTGTGCAACAGTAACAGTAAAAAAAACAAGCGGTCATCTTCCCCAACCCCCACTTGTAGTATAGCATATATTTCTGCGAATGTCAATGCACTGCGCAATGTGTTTTCAGAAAATTTACAAATTATGCAG
>CAMVPV010000254.1 GCA_947169455.1 uncultured Clostridia bacterium
AGAAAACCGAAAGTCAGGAATACGGAAAACCGAAAGTCAAGAGTTCTGAAAATCGAAATTCATGAATGCGGAAAACCGAAAGTCAAGAGTTCTGAAAATCGAAATTCATGAATGCGGAAAATCAAAAGTCAGGACTTCGGAAAATCGAAAGCTAATTATAATAATTATAATTATAATAAATATAATTAAAATAACTCGAATTATATTTATTATAATCATCCTCATCGGAATCATACTCCGCGCGCGCGAACAAAAACGATGATGATGAGAAGGAGGAGACAGGAGCATGATCTGTAAATTTGTAAATATTTTATGAAAACGTTGCGCAGTGCATTGACATTCCGGAAAACCTGTGTTATAATACAGGTGAGGTCAGGGGGATGATGCTCGGTTGCTTTTTGTTATCTTGGTTGCACAGCGCATTTGCAGTGACGGCGGTCAGCGGTGCAGAAACGGCAGGCTGCTGCTTAATGATATCGCTCAGGGGCGCGGGCGGCGGCTGTGAATGAGCCGGATGGATGGCTTTATTCTGAAAAATTACGATATGCAGATAAAAAAGGTTGATTTTTTCGGGGAATATGATATAATATAGATATGCTAAATTTTCAGCCGCACGGCGGAACGGAGAATAAATATGATAGACATTAAATTTTTAAGGGAAAACCCCGACGCTGTAAAGGAAAATATCAGGAAAAAATTCCAGGACAGCAAGATACCTCTCGTTGATGAGGTCATAGAGCTCGATAAGCAGTTCAGAAGCGCAAAGCAGGAAGGCGACGACCTCCGTGCTTCGAGGAACAAGCTCTCCAAGCAGATAGGCGGCCTTATGGCACAGGGCAAGAAGGACGAGGCAGAGGCTGTCAAGAAGCAGGTCAGCGATGCCGCTGACAGGCTCGCGGAGCTCGAAAAGCTCGAAGAAGAGCTCACCGAGAAGATAAAGAAGATCATGATGACCATACCCAACATCATCGACCCGTCCGTTCCGATAGGCAAGGACGATTCCGAAAATGTTGAGATAACGAAGTACGGCGACCCGTTCGTTCCCGATTTTGAGATACCCTACCACACCGATATCATGGAAAAGCTCGGCGGTATTGACCTTGACGCCGCAAGAAGAGTTGCCGGCAACGGTTTCTATTATCTCATCGGGGATGTTGCAAGGCTCCATTCGGCTATACTTGCATACGCAAGGGACTTCATGATAAACCGCGGGTTTACTTACTGCGTGCCCCCCTTCATGATAAGGAGCGCCGTTGTTGACGGCGTTATGAGCTTCGCCGAGATGGACGCCATGATGTACAAGATCGAGGGCGAGGATCTCTACCTCATCGGCACGAGCGAGCACTCCATGATAGGAAAATATATCGACACGATAATACAGGAAGATACTCTCCCCCACACGCTGACCAGCTATTCCCCCTGCTTCCGCAAGGAGAAGGGCGCCCACGGCATAGAGGAAAGAGGCGTTTACCGCATACATCAGTTTGAAAAGCAGGAAATGATAGTTGTCTGCAAGCCTGAGGACAGCATGATGTGGTTCGACAAGCTGTGGCAGAACACCGTCGATCTGTTCCGCTCGATGGATATCCCCGTAAGGACTATCGAGTGCTGCTCCGGTGACCTCGCCGATCTCAAAGTCAAGAGCTACGACGTCGAGGCATGGTCGCCGAGACAGAAGAAGTATTTCGAGGTGGGCTCCTGCTCCAACCTCGGCGATGCACAGGCAAGACGCCTCCGCATAAGGGTGAACGGCGAGAACGGCAAGTATTTCGCACATACGCTCAATAATACTGTTGTTGCTCCCCCGAGAATGCTCATCGCTTTCCTTGAAAACAATCTCAATGAGGACGGCTCTATCCGCATACCCGAGGTCATCAGACCCTATATGGGCGGCACAGAGATCATCAGGACGAAGTAATGCGCCGGAGGGTCTGCCCCGCGGACACACGATAATATCACATCTCCCCCGAAGTCAGAAAATGCTCCCGGGGGAGTTTTTTTGGACTTGCAGCTCCATGATTAGTATGTATCGTACATAAAGGTGATAAAATTACGAAAATATCAGTATATATATTTACATTTACGTTGGTTTGTATTATAATAGTAGTGTAATTCTTTAGCCGGGAGGTAGTCAATATGAAAAAAATACAGCCGGATATTCTCCGCAAGGAAAACAGACAGCAGTTCCTGAGACTGATTTACGTGTCCGCACCCATAATCACCGCACTGTTCCTTTTCCTCGCTTCTGCGGGATATATAGTATATAGAATGGTGAGCAACTACAATTACAACGAGCGCTGGAAAGAATACGATGAGTGCGGTCTTGGCTGATGTATATCTATAATGCTGAGATCGACACCGTTTCCCGCGGTATCATAGGGAACGGATATATACGCACCGAAAACGGCGTTATCGCCGAGCTGGGCGAGGGAGCTCCCCGCGCTGTTTCGCCCGGTGATATCGACGCGGACGGCAGACGCATAATGCCCGGTCTTATCGACGGTCATTCGCATATCGGATTTATCGGCGACGGCGCCGGTATCGAGGGTGAGGATGTCAACGAGGCGAGCGACCCCGTTACACCGCATCTGCGTTCCGTTGACGGGCTGAATTTCACTGACGGATATTTCGCCGATGCCGTGCGCGCGGGCGTTACCTGTGCCGTTACCGGTGTCGGCTCCGCAAACCCCATAGGCGGCGACCACATCGCCGTGAAAACAGCCGGCAGATGCACCGATGAGATGCTCATCCGCCGTGTGGGGATAAAGTTTGCGCTCGGGGAAAACCCCAAATCCTGCTACAATGACCGCGACGAAATGCCCATGACGCGCATGGCGACAGCCGCGCTCATCAGAGAGGCGCTTTTCACCGCAAGGCGGTATATGGAAGATCTGCGCCGCGCCGATGAAGAGGACGGCGACCTTCCCGAATTCGATATGAAGTCGGAGGCTCTTGTCCCGCTGCTGGAGCGCAGACTGAAAGCCTGCTTCCACTGTCACCGCGCCGATGATATCATGACCGCGCTGCGTCTTTCGGAAGAATTCTCCCTCGACCCCGTGCTCATACACTGCACCGAGGGGCATATCATCGCCGATCTTCTCGCGGAGCGGAACGCCTGCGCAGTGGTGGGACCCATACTCGGTGACCGCGGCAAGCCGGAGCTCGCAAAGATGACCGTAAAGAACGCCGCCGAGCTTTACAGGCACGGCATAAAGACAGCGATATGCACCGATCATCCGGAGATACCGGTGGAGCTTCTCCCCGTGAGCGCCGCTTTCTGCGTAAAGGCGGGGCTCCCCGCGGATGAGGCGGTGCGCGCGATAACGATAAATCCCGCCGAGATAAACGGCATAGCCGACAGGGTGGGCTCGCTTGATATCGGAAAGGATGCCGATATCATCATGCCGGACGGGAATATCCTCAATATGATGACCGAAAATATCATGACGATGATAAACGGAAAGATAGTATATATAGCAAACGACAGTTTGATTTGCTCTCCGGGATGATCCCGTGCAGAAAATAATGTCGCTGACTATGATAAATTATTACTTCGGCAATTATATAATTTGAGTATTACCATAACTGACCGTTGTATTT
>CAMVPV010000255.1 GCA_947169455.1 uncultured Clostridia bacterium
GGAAAGCCCGTCCGCACAAAAGCCGATATAAAGGAATTCCGCAAGAAAGCGACAATGGTGTTTCAGGATCCGTATTCCTCGCTGAATCCGAGAATGACTGTTTCCGACATCATCGCTGAACCGCTCGATATCCATAGGATGTGCACGAACAAGGAAGAACGCCGTGAGCGCATACTCGAACTTATGGGTTATGTCGGGCTGAACTCCGAGCACGCATCACGCTATGCGCACGAGTTCTCGGGCGGTCAGAGGCAGAGGATAGGCATTGCCCGCTCACTGGCGATAAATCCCGAATTCATCGTCTGTGACGAGCCTGTTTCCGCACTCGACGTTTCAATACAGGCACAGGTCATCAATATGTTCGATGAGCTTCAGGAAAAGCTCGGACTGACTTACCTTTTCATCGCACATGACCTGCTCGTGGTGCGGCACATCAGTGACCGTATCGCGGTCATGTACCTCGGCAAAATGGTCGAGCTTGCAGACGCTAAGGAAATATACGACCATCCGCAGCACCCGTACAGCAAATCGCTGCTTTCGGCAGTGCCCGTTCCGGATCCGAAAACTGCACGCGCAAATCAGCGCATAGTTCTTTCAGGCGATATCCCCAGCCCGCTGAACGCTCCGTCCGGATGTCCGTTCAGAACGAGGTGCGCTCATGCAACAGAAAAATGCGCCGAGGCTATGCCGGAACTGCGTGAGATCTCACCGGGACACTACGCTGCGTGCCATATCCTGTAAGCTTCGTTTCTGCACATAATATTTTCTATATGTACAGTCGAAATAAATCAATGAAAAATGGAGGAAAATTATGAAGATCAACAAGAAATTCTTTGCGGTGATACTATCCGCACTTATGATGACAGCAGCAGCAGGCTGCGGTGCGCAGAACAGCGGCGATAATTCCGGCGGGAACGCTCCTGCGGCACAGGACGGCGGAAACGCCGGCGCTTCTGACGATCAGACCGCAGCAACATCGGCATCGGGACAGGAGATAAACGTCTGCCTCGCTTCCGAACCCGCTACCCTCGACCCCGCTCTCAACTCCTCGGTTGACGGCGCTACGCTCTGTGCACACCTTTTCTCAGGTATCGCAAAATGGAGCAAGGACGAAAACGGTGTTCTCAAAATAGTTCCCGACCTCGCGACCGATCTTCCCGAGGGCGTTGAAAATGCTGACGGAACTGTCACCTACACATACACTCTCCGCGACGGCATAAAGTGGTCGGACGGAAAGGAAGTCACCGCTAATGATTTCGTGTTCGGATGGAACAGGGCTGCTTCTCCTGCACTCGCAGCCGACTACTGCTATATGCTCGAAGTAATCAAGGGCTACGATGAGATGTGGGAAGAAGACGGCAGCGGCAATTTCAAAAATCCCGATGCTAAGCTTGCTGTTGTCGCAAAGGACGACAAGACCATCGAAGTTACGCTAAAGAATTCCATATCCTACTGGAACGAGCTTCTTGCATTCCCCTCCTATTATCCCATGCGCGAGGATGTCGTAGCTAACGACAGCTGGGCGACTTCACCTTCCACATACGTATCCAACGGTGCATACAAAATGACCGGTTGGGAGCACAACAGCGTTATCACTCTTTCCAGGAACGAAAACTATGTTGATTCCGACAAGGTGACAATGGATGTCATCAACTTCTACCTTTCCGATGATTCCAACAATATGCTCACCAACTTCCAGAACGGAAGCTGGCAGCTTATCGACGAAGTCCCCACCAATGAGATAGCAAACCTCAAGACCCAGTATCCCGATGAATTCCATATTACCGGTCAGCTTGGAACATACTATGTATGCTGGAACATCAACAATGACCTTCTCCCCGCATCAAGCAGCCTTTCCGGCGCTGAAAAGGAAGAGGCAGAATCCGAGATACGCCGTGCGTTCGCGCTCATCATCGACAGAAATTATATCGTTGACAGCATAGCACAGGGCGGACAGGTACCCGCATCCTCATTTGTTGCAATGGGGCTTACCGATGCCGATGGCTCCGAATTCTATCAGAAGGCAGGCGGAAATTCCGGATATTACGGTTACTATGACGTTGCTCCCGACAAATATCAGGACAACTGGAATTCCGCAATAGAAACCCTCAAAAAGTATTACACCTACGATGAAGCATCCGGAAAGTTCACCGATATCCCGTCCATGACCTATCTGTACAACACAAGTGAGAGTCATAAGGCTATCGGCGAGAATATCCAGGGTATCTTTGCAGGTATCGGCGCAGATATGTCTCTTGAAAACCAGGAATGGGCAACCTTCCTCGAAACAAGAAAGGCAGGTGACTACACCGTTGCAAGAAACGGCTGGCTCGCTGACTACAACGATCCGATAAGCTTCCTTGATATGTGGACTACTGCTTCGGGAAACAACGATGTACAGTTCGGCAAAGGTGATAATGCAGATGTTGCCGCATACAGCATAGACTGCACCGATCTCGGCGTTGACCTCAAGATAGACAACGGAACATGGGCAGAGACATACGACGCGCTCATGGGTGAGATAAAGAGCTGCACCGACACGAATACCCGCTATGCACTCATGCACAGGGCAGAAGACCTGCTGATGCACACAGGCTGCCTCACACCTATCTACTACTATACTGACCTCTATATGCTCAGCAGCAATGTTGACGGATTCTTCAGCAATCCGCTCGGCTACAAGTACTTCATGTACTGCACAGTGAAGTAATACAGCTTCATAATGAACGAACGCTCCCTGGTAAATACCGGAGAGCGTTTTTCATTTACTGATTGTATCTGAACAGCAGCCCGAACGTTCCGGGTCCGCTGTTTACCGCAATAGCGGGAGAAGCCTTCTGAAAGAAGATCTGATCGAACTTTATACGCTTCTCGATCTCTTTACGGATCTTGTCGATATCGCTGTTTGTCAGCCCGACATAAGTCACGAACAGCATACTCCTGTCGATCTTCCTGCTCTGTGAAAGCTCTGAGGTGATATATCTCCTCCACGAATTCTCCCTTGATCCGAAATACAGCTTTCCTACGGTAATACGCCCGTTCTTCATTTTAAGCACAGGACGCATCATGAATGCGCTCGCAATCTTGGCAGTAAGCGGTCCCACCTGCCCTGCTCTCGAAAGAAAATCCATGTTATCCACGATGAAATCGGTATGGATATATTCTCTCATGCTTTCAAGCTTTTCCTTTATTATCTCAGGTTCTGTGCCACACTCTGCAAGGCGGCAGGCTTCAAGCACCAAAAGTCCCTGTCCGCTCGAAAGATGCTCTGAATCTATCACCGTCACGTTATTGAATGCCTTCGCCGCCTCTGCCGCATAATGGTATCCGCTTTTGCGCACCTTCTGCGACACAGCGACATGGATAACATTGTTCGCGTTTTTAAGCTGCTCCGCAAAGAACATCTCATGCTCATCGACACCCGGTGCGGAAGTCTTTACCGTATGCTCCTTGTCCTCCATGTAATTCAGCAGCCCACTCGAATCTATCTCGGTGCCGTCCCTGAATACTCCGCCGCCGGCAGCGACCTTATGTTCAAGCACACCGATATTGTATTTTGCGATAAGCACATCCGGAAGGTCAGCTACGCTTTCGGTAG
>CAMVPV010000256.1 GCA_947169455.1 uncultured Clostridia bacterium
GGTGCGATGATCTATGTTGTAGTTGAGGAACTGATACCCGAAATGTCAGAGGGCGAACATTCAAATATCGGTGTTATCATGTTTTCTGTCGGCTTTACGCTGATGATGATATTGGATGTAGCGCTTGGATAAAAAAAAATACAATGAAAGAAAACCGGGTCATTCGTACCCGGTTTTTTCAGAATAATTCCGTAAAAATCCACATGACACAGGTGCACGGATGCAGCGCAGATCCGGTCGCATAACAAAACCAACAGAAAACGCTTCATATCATAATGTTACAAAAGGAATGACAGGGATGTTTATTATACCTGTCATTCTTACTGCAAAAAGGGCATGGAACGGCATTATTTCACGCCGGGAACTGCAAGCGGCAGACGTTCCGACGGTATGTATCATC
Source organism: uncultured Clostridia bacterium (assembly GCA_947169455.1). Next base: position 401 of record CAMVPV010000256.1, read on the forward strand.
TGTATTTGTACTTGGTTGTGAACAGCAGTGACATGACACTGATCGCCATGTCGGGAAACATAGAAAGGATCAAAAAGGGCACACAGAGCCCGAGCATGATCCCGGCGAGCCTGTCATGTTCTTTCACCGCCGTATCCGCTATAGGGTCATAGATATCTTCCGGCAGGCAGTCGGGATTTATGAGTTATCCTCGCGTTTGATGCCGCTGCAAAAAACCAGTTCGTTCCGCGGTGAGCGGACACAGGGCCTTCTCCTCCGGTGAGCGTCAGCATTCCCGTCCAGGCGCTCTCCGACCTGTGAGCTATCCAGTCGGGGTTGACCTCATCACCGACCTTCTTGTTGTCCTGACCGAAGAAAGGAGCGTTTCCCTCTCCGGATGCATACGAGTCACCGAGAGATACGATGATCGGCTCATCCCTGACGGGATTATCATCCGCAAAAGCGGGGATAACGAACTGCGGCAATGACAATATTACGATAGAAACCGCAGTCATGAAAGACAGGACACGATCCTTGACAGATCTCATTGGTTCCTCCCTCTGAAAAATTTTTTGAGTTCCGCACGAAGCACAGCATAAAGCCCATGTACGGATGCTTACTGCGTCTTTATTCATTATACATAAGATGTTCAGAAGTGTCAAGGCTTTGCTTCATCATGACCGTAAATTCACGGGCTTGCGGTAAATGACATTATTCTTCACAATTTACTGTATGGATATTGATTATTCCGGCGATATAGTGTATAATAATTCAAACAGACGAATTAACGGAGGATCATTATGTCAGGCTGTATGATTTACCGGACAAAGGAATATGTTGAAAGAATCGGTAGCGGAGACTGCCTTTCCGTTGTTTTCGGAGGATACAGTCTTTCTGTTCCCTCTGTGACAAAAGTAAAAGTCGGTGATATGGTCTGTCCGCTGACAATGAACAGAAACGAGCTGTATGCAATGGGGCGGCTGACAGTTGAAAAGACAGAGCCTGCTTTTGATCATCTGATGAGGGAGACAGGAATGCCTTATGATCGTATGTTCCCGGATGATCATGCTGTCAGGAACATATAGCCGGCAGCAAGGCGGGAAGGTTCTTTTACAGCACAAATAAGGGAAAATATGAGAATATCAGCGAACTGCCCGAAGGAACAAGGATAATGATATTGGAGGAACTGACGGAGATCCCGCACAGAAGGCTTATGATTGATGATACAAAGGTTTACCTTGATCCTCTGCTTTGTCGGGAACATCGCTGCTATTATAGGAATAAGATACAGAAAAAAATTCAGAATGAAAGGCGGCGGAACATGGACAAGGTATATATCGCGATCGATCTGAAAAGCTATTACAGTTCGGTCGAATGTGTCGAACGCGGACTTGACCCGCTGGACACCAACCTCGTTGTAGCTGACCCCACCCGCACCGAAAAGACGATATGCCTTGCGGTCTCGCCGTCGCTGAAAAGCTACGGCATTCCGGGCAGGGCGCGTCTGTTTGAAGTCATCCGGCGGGTGGAACAGGTCAACAGAGAGCGGCAGTGGAAAGCTCCGCGCCGGAAACTCACCGGAAACAGCTATATACATTCCGAAGTGCTGAACGATCCCGCGCTCGGTGTGGATTATATCGTTGCACCGCCGCAGATGGCGAAGTATCTCAATATCAGCGCACAGATATACGGTATCTATCTGAAATATGTCGCGCCGGAGGATATTTTCGCATATTCGGTCGATGAGGTGTTTATTGATGCAACGGGATATCTGAAGATATATGATACGGATGCCCACGGATTTGCGCGTATGCTTATACAGGATGTGCTTGCTGTTACGGGGATCACCGCAACGGCAGGCATCGGTACGAATATGTACCTCTGCAAGATAGCAATGGATATCGTTGCAAAGCATATCCCCGCCGACAAGGACGGGGTACGTATCGCAGAACTTGATGAACAGAAATATAAAGAAGAATTGTGGACGCACACCCCGATAACCGATTTCTGGCGGGTGGGCGCGGGAACGGCAAAGCGTCTTGAAAAGCTCGGTATTTTAACGATGGGCGATATCGCAAAGCATTCGCTCGACCGATACCGCATCGGCAGGATATACAAGGCTCTCGGCAAAAATGCGGAGCTGCTGATAGATCACGCATGGGGCATAGAGCCGGCAACTATCGCAGATGTAAAGACTTACCGCCCCGAAAACAACAGCATTTCCTCCGGTCAGGTCTTGTCGGAGCCATGTGACCATGACCGCACACGGCTGATCGTGTGGGAAATGGCAGATATGCTATCGCTCGATCTTGTCGATAAGGGGCTTGTGACAGATCAGCTTGTGCTGACGGTCGGCTATGATGCTGTCAGCCTTGCGGACGGAAATTACAAAGGCGAAAAAGTCTCCGACCGCTACGGCAGGGAGATACCGAAGCATGCTCACGGGACGCAGAATCTGGAAAAACATACTTCATCCACAAAGATCATCGTTGATGCGACTATGGAGCTTTTCGACCGTATCATAGATAAAACCTTATTTGCAAGGCGATTGACGCTTGCAGCCTGCAATGTCATACGCGAGGAGGATATCCCCGAAAGCGAAAATTTTGAGCAGCTCAATTTATTTGATGCGGATACTTCGGAAAAAACATTTGAGGATAAGGAAAAAGCGCTTGAAAAGGAACGGGCATTGCAGGAGGCAATGTTAAAAGTCAAGCACAAATACGGGAAAAATTCTGTGCTGAAAGGCAGGAATTTTACTGAGGGCGCGACCGCAAAAGACCGCAATCGGCAGATAGGCGGGCATAAGGCATAACAGGAAATACTATGCTATTCATACAGATGATAACGATAAATTATGAAAAAGACAGGCGTTCGGGCGAAGAAATGCGAAAGATAAACGAGGTGCGTTTTGAAAATATACCTGATAACGATATAGATCTGTGCGGAAATGAGTATTATTTGCATGATGATCGTCATAGGAAATCAAAAGTATTTCTATTTTTACTCCCTATTTCAGCGTAAATATATGCTTGACCCCTGATTCATCTGCGAATCAGGGGTTATTCGACAGACTGCGGTCAACAGTATTTCCAATTTTGTTGACCATGTCGCCTGCCCCGCAGGGCGCGGAATTCTCCTATATAAAGCGCTCCGCAAGTATGGGGTGATATGGGACGCCCTGCGATAGAGGGCGTCCCCTTCT
>CAMVPV010000257.1 GCA_947169455.1 uncultured Clostridia bacterium
CTTTCCCTTTGAGCCGGTATATGCCTGTACACTGAAATCAATGCCGCTGCCTGAGGTGATCTGTGCTTTGGGCAGGTCATAGCTCGTGCTGTTCCCGACATCGGACGATGCCAGAGGCTCGCTTATGCCGCTCACCGATATGAGATATCCGTCTGCGCCGCTGACCTCGTTCCAGCTGAGGAGAACACGATCCTCCGTATAGGAGAGGTCGCAGGAGAGCCCGGTCGGGTCGTCAAGGGCGATGCCGCCTGTGGTGCGCACCGATTCGGTGTAGGTCACCCACGGGATATCGGGGTCGTATATCTGTCCTGCGCCGAAGAAGCTGTTGTCGTTCTCGGCGAGGCGGAAGGGGTCGAAGAACGCACGGAGAACGACGGTATAGCCGCTGCCGTCCTGTATCTTCCTGTCGAGCGGGAGCTTCATCTGTGCGGAATCATAAACGCCCGAGAATTCACAGCTGTCGTAATCGCTGCCGATATAGAGCTTGTAGTAATCCGCTTCGCTGACCGTTGCGGACATCATTTTTTCGAGCTGTCTGCTCCACGTGGCGGAAACGCTGTTCCCGTTCACCGAAAGCGAGAGGTCGGGCTCGTCGGGGGTAAGCCTGTCAGCCGCGGACGTGCCGCGGTCGGAAACTGCAAAGTGTGTGCTGTAGATGTTCTCGGCGGTCACATAGGATACCGCTCTCTTGTATGCCTTTACGGCGAAGAGGGGTCTGTCTGCGGCGTATTTGCCGAGGATATCCGAGGGGACAGCGGCGCCGATATACTCGCCAAGGTCGTCGGTGTCATCAGTATCGAGCAGCTTCACGAAGCGCTTTTCGCTCTCCGAGAAAAGGTAGATGCCGTAGCCGTCAGCGCCCTCTGCCCTTTTGAACGATATGAGCACGCCGTCCGTGTAGGGTCTTGCGCGGACGTTCTTTACGTCGTCCGGAACGGAAAGTGAGAATTCCTTGTTCCTGTCATTGACGATCCTCGTCCTGTCGGGTGAATATTTTCCGGCAAGCCGCGCCTTGAAGCTCTCGAAGTCTTCCTTTGAATCGCAGCCGCGCACGAATATCACCGAATCGGGTGCGGCGTCGGAAAACGCGCCGTTGCCGATATTGATATTGTCGGCAGCGGAGATATGTATCTCCGAAAGTGACGGCATGGACGCAAATGCGCTGTTTCCGATATCATTGATGCCGGAGGAGATGAGATCGACCGAGGCGATGCCTGTGCAGCCGCTGAAAGCGTCATCGGCTATCGAATATGCATCCTTGCCCGAGAACAGCCTTGCGGAGATATCCGCAGGGTTCTTGTATGTAAGGTAATCGCCGTTGGAAAGTCCGCGCACCACTCCGGAGGATACCGTGAGCTCGGCACCTGCGGCGCTTGCAAATACCGCGAGCTCGGGCGGCAGTATCATCGTCATGAAGCACACCGCAATGCCCGCGGCGGCTGCCCTTTTCGCGAAAGGCACCGTGCGGATGGGCTTCTCCCTGTCCTCGGGAAGTGTGAAGTCACGCACCTTTGCCTTTGGTGCGTTTTCTTTTCCGAGGAACCTGCCCTCGCTGTCGGAGAGCGCCATATCGAAAAAGCGCACTGTCGCACAGAAGCCGACCGTGACCGCTTTGGCGGCGGCGCAGGCAGGTATGAGCAGCTTATGTCTCCCCGCAAATCTGTTTATTGCAGAGACTGCGCGTCTCTGGGTCTCAAAATCCATATATATTACCCCCGTAAAGGAACGTAATTTGCTGAATCTGCATGATCGCACAATTCACCTATCATACCTATTATAGCAGATATTTTTCCTTTTGTCCAGCAAAATAAATATAATTTTTGTACAAAATTCCAAGCGTCATTCCGTTACACGATGTTTCATTTTAATCTGAATATTTTTTTCAGTGTGCGGGGGAAGGAGCTTTTCCTGCTGTCTGTCCCGAAATTGCGTTCCGCCTCAAAAAAGATGCGCTTGTGCTCTCTTTTCATCCTGCGGATATCCCTTTCAAGCTTCTGCACCTTCATGAATTCCCTGAGTGTCATATTATCACGCCCCATTATCTTTGTGAATATTATACTGCATTTCCGGCGTTCCGTCAAGAACGGCGGGACGTTCCCCCGCGCCGGACGCATGAGCTGCAAAGCTGTTACTCGCGGTTTCGTCGGATCATTGCCTGAGCTGCGGGCAAATTTACAATTTATACAAATCACCACTGTTATTTGTATTTATTGTTTGTATGCTTGCACAAAACAAACAGCCGATTTTAGTATAACACGTAAAAAATCAGCAAAACGCTGTAAAAATCGTATATTTATATTGACATTTTGCAATGAATATTGTATAATAATTACAAGAAATAGAAAATTCGGCAAAACAAGGGAAACCTTGCGACGCAAAGCTAAAGGGTCTGTAATAATGTGTGTTATTAAATGACAGCCAGCTGCAATTGTCCTTCGTGACGATTTTTTAGCAGTCTCTGTCATTACGGTCAGAGGCTTTTTATTTATGACATCTTCTACTTTCCGATAAAGGCGAAAAAGAAAGTATCCTGCCGGCTGTTATCAAGCCGGCAGATGCTTTTTCCGGGGACAGGAAAAAACCCCTGCACCTTGGGGGAAGGTACAGGGGTCTTATCTATGTAAGTACAAAAAAGGGGGCTTTGGTAAACGAATACATCGGTATCCGATAAAAATCTCCTGATCTTATCGGAGAAGAGGAAACGTTTTCATTTTCTCTGACCATTATTTATTATATCACAGCTTACGGGAAAGTCAATACAAAATATAAAAATTTACAGCTTATTAAAAAACGCCCGCCGTTACGACATCCGGCGGACGTTTTTTTCATGTTATGATATCTTTATGACGACTTTTATATCCTTATCGACGCCTGCGGCGAATTGATCAGCGTTCTTCGCTGTGCCGACGATAGAGCCGTAATGCACCGGGACAGCTGTTTCCGGGCGTATCGCGTTCACGAGCTCCGCCGCCTGCTTTGCGTTCATGGTGTAGGTGCCGCCTATGGGCACGCAGATCACATCGCAGCGGACTGTGCGTATTTCGGGGATGTTGTCGGTGTCTCCGCAGTAATAGATGCGCTTTCCGCCGACCGTGAGCACATATCCGAGCCATTTGTTCATTTTCGGGTGGAACGGCTTTGCGATGTTGTATGCGGGTACGCCCTCTGTCTTTATGCCTGCGATGTCGGCTGTCTCGCCGGGCGCGAGCAGAGTGACCCTGTCCTCGCTGATGCCGAGCTTTGCAAACGCAGACTTCATTTTCAGCGGTGCGGCGAACAGCGTGCTTTCCGTCATGACATTACGGATATCATCGGGCGAAAAGTGGTCGTAGTGGTCGTGGGTGATGCAGATGATATCCGCATCGTGCGGCTCGTTCCCGATATGGAACGGGTCGAGATATATCGTTTTTTCCCCCGCAATGCGTATGCTGCTGTGTTCATTCACGGTAATACTGTCTGTCATGATATCACGCTCCCAAAAGAATTATATTATTCGGCGAACGCGGCGATAGCCGCGATCAGAGTTTCCGTTCAGGCATTTCTCCGGAAGGCTTGCGAGATTCCATAGGGCGGAGTC
>CAMVPV010000258.1 GCA_947169455.1 uncultured Clostridia bacterium
CATTACTACAATTTCAGCGGCTGCGGCAATACCATGAACTGCAACAATCCGGTGGTGCGTAACGTTGTACTCGACTGTCTGCGGTACTGGGTATCTGCGTATCATGTAGATGGTTTTCGCTTCGATCTGGCGTCGATACTCTCCCGTGATGAAAACGGCGCGCCTATGCTCGACCCGCCGCTGCTCGACAGTATAGCGCACGACGCGGTGCTTGGAAAGAGCATACTTATCGCTGAAGCGTGGGATGCAGGCGGATTGTATCAGGTCGGCAGCTTCCCGGCGTTCGGGCGCTGGGCGGAATGGAACGGCAAATACCGCGACTGCCTTCGCCGCTTCATAAAGGGCGGTGCGGAATGTGCTCCCGAAATGATACGGCGGGTGAAGGGCTCGGACGATATGTACGGCAGCAGGAATGCCGCCGCTTCAATCAATTTCGTGACCTGCCACGACGGATTCACACTCTCCGACCTTGTATCCTACAATGATAAGCACAATGAGGCCAACGGCGAGGACAGCCGCGACGGCTGCAATGACAACAACAGCTGGAACTGCGGCACAGAGGGTGAAACGGATGATGCGGAGATAAATGCACTGCGTTTCCGTCAGATGAAGAATATGCTCACTGTGCTGCTCACGAGCCGAGGCATTCCCATGCTGCTCTCGGGCGATGAATTTGCGAATACACAGTGGGGCAACAACAATGCCTACTGCCACGATAATGAGATATCATGGCTCGACTGGTCGTACCTTGAAAAGAACAGAGTGCTGTTCGATCATGTGCGCCGGCTGATATCATTCAGAAGGTCACATCCTGTCCTTTCCGCTGTTTCCTATGATATGGGCAGCAACGGCACGGGCTATCCGGAGCTGTCTTTCCACGGAACGAAAGCATGGGATATAGATGAGATGTCACATGGGCTGTGCTTTGCCTATATGTATGCGGAGGATCATGCAAAATACGGTACTGCTGAAGACTGCTTCATATATATCGCGGTAAATGCGCACTGGGAAGAGCATCGCTTTGAACTGCCCATAGTTCCTGCGGGAGCTGAATGGAAGCTCGCGTTTGAGGCATACGGTCTGTCCACTGATGTCGGAGAGGAGAAGGAACTTGATGATCAGTCGGGGATCACGCTTGGCGCTCGTTCGACGGCAGTACTGACAGCTTATGTCAGATGAACACGGAGCCTGCAGCGAAATGATACGCTGTCGTTTGCTTTGGTATGTGTGATCTGGATACGGTGCGCAGGATATCACAGAAAAATACGGGCGATGCCGCACAGATCATTTATGCGGCATCGTCCGTACGGTTTTTATTTGTCCATTCCGAGCCATTGTATGAATGCTGTCTTGTCAGTGCAGTTGTAGCCGTTTTTTTCGTAGAAATGAAGAGTTTCCGGCTTCCTTGACCCGGTGAGAAGCATCATTTTATAGCAGTTTTCTTTTTCTGCGATCTTCCTTGCATATTCCAGACATTCCCCGGCGTATCCCTTTCCGCGGAAGTCGGCGTGGGTCACGACGTTTTCCACGAAAGCGTATGGTCTTACGTTCCTTGTGAGATTGGGGATTATCACGCACACGCATGATGAAACTATCTTCCCCCCGACCTCATTTACGATAAGATGATGGTTTTTGTCATCTGTTATCTGAGCCCAGGTGTTTTCAAGATCCTTGCCCGGCTCAGGGATACTGTCCTCGTGCAGGAACAGGTATAATTCCAGCAGTGCATTGAGATCGTTCTTTTCGGCTTCACGTACCATGACAGTTCCTCCCTATGAATAAATATGCAGTCCGGCATCCGCAGTCGGGCTGCTTTTCTGATTATACCAGTTATTGCAGGAAAAGTCAAATATTTCATGAAGTGCCGGGATGAGGCATTTCATGCAGCGATTCCGGCAGGTCATGCAATATCGCTTGCAATTGTGCCGGCGATGTGATATCATCATAACAGAAGGGGTGATACGGTGAAAATAATAATCAACGTTGATGAAAACCGCACCGATACCGAGATAGTCATAAACTGCCCTCGGCTTACCGCCGAAACCGAAAATATGATCGCTGCCCTGCATATGCTGGACAGCCAGCTTACCGTGATGCGCGACGGTTCCTCGTATATAATAGATATCTCCGATATAGCTTACATCGAAACGGTTGACAGGCATACTTTCGTATATACCGGTAATGAATGCTATGAGTCGAAGCTGAAGCTGTACGAGATAGAAGACCGTCTCTGCGGCTCGGGATTTCAGCGGGTGAGCAAATCATGTATAGTACGGCTGAGGTATATCCGCTCGATAAGATCGGAGCTTGACCGCAAGCTGCGGCTCACGCTCGAAAACGGCGAGCAGCTGATAGTATCACGGCAATATGCCGAAGAACTCAAACACAGACTGGGGGTAATATGATGAAACGGCGTTCTCTTCTCGGATTTTTTTCCGATGCTTTCATGATATACGGTATATTAACGCTGCTGCTCAATTTATTATGTAAGATCTTCGGAGACGGCGCAAAAAAAATATCGACGTTATTTTCGCTCGGCAGCAGCGGCATAGCAACAGACACCTCGCTGCAGTTCCTTGTTATAATAATGGCAGTTTCTGCACTGAGATATGTTTTCATGACCGATATGCTTATAAAGAATATGCCGCGCACAGCAAGGATCGTCCTGATGTTCATTTCGGCATTTGCGATATCATGCGGAGCGGTCGTGCTGTTCGGATGGTTCCCCGTGAATATGCCTCTTCTGTGGGTGCTGTTCATCGTATGCTTTGCAGTGAGCTGCACGGTCAGCACAGTGATATCATACCTTGCTGAAAAGCAGGAAAACAGCCGCCTCGATCTGGCACTGAAAAAATACAAGGAGGAAAACTGATATGGATTCTCTTATAAAAACTGTAAATATTTCAAGATCATTCGGAGCAAGAAAAGTCCTCAGCGGTATCGATATCGACATCCGCAGCGGTGAGATCTTCGGACTGATAGGACCTTCCGGCGCCGGTAAGACCACGCTCATAAAGATACTGACGGGTCAGCTGAAACAGGACAGCGGCACGGCGTATATCCTCGGCAAGGACAGTCGTACGCTCACCGGAGCCGATCACGGACGGCTCGGCATCATGATGGACGAACTCGGCGTATATGACCGGCTCAGCTGTTTCGACAATCTGAAAGTATTTGCGAGGATAAGCGGGGCAGAAAATAATATGATAAACAAGGTGCTCCGCAAGGTAGGACTTGCGGATGCTGTAAAAACTCCCGCTGGGAAGTTGTCAAAGGGCATGAGGAACCGTCTGCGGCTCGCACGCGCATTCATGACCGACCCGGATATACTCTTCCTTGATGAGCCCACAAGCGGACTTGACCCGGCAAGCGCCGACGAGATACATAAGATGATACTTGCGGAGAGAGATCGGGGCAAGGTGATCTTCCTCACCACGCATACCATGTCCGAGGCGGAAAAGCTGTGCGGAAGGATAGCCATGCTGTACAGCGGAGAGATAGTCGAGAGCGGAGCGCCCGATGAGATCTGCCGAAAATATGATGAACCTGTCCTCACAGCCCCTGAGCCGA
>CAMVPV010000259.1 GCA_947169455.1 uncultured Clostridia bacterium
GCTGTCACTCACCACCGAAACGTAGGCGCTTGCTATTATCCACCCGCGGGGGTCACGCCGCGGCGCACTCAATATCCCCACCGGCATTAGCGACACGGGCAGCACGTTCGTTTCCTCGTGTATCTCACGCAGAGCACATTCCTCGACCGTTTCTCCCTTCTGCAAAAAGCCGCCCGGCAGCGCCCACTTATCCTTGAACGGATGCCCGCCGCGCTTTATCAGCAGCAGCCGCAGCCTGTTCCCGGAAACGCGGCGGTAATCCGCCCTGTCCTCCGAGCTTACCATGAACGCCGCAACATCGGCAGTTACCGACGGGCGCTCATACCTGCCGATATCATAACCCGCAAGAAATTCCTTTTCGCTGTCCAACGGAGATCACCTCCTGTGTTATTTCTATTATGATAATAACACAAAGATAATAAGATGTCAAGTACTTTTTATATTTTTTTCAGATTTTTTGCATAGGCTATGCACTGCCTCAGTGAATTATCCCTGTCAAAGCCCGCCAGACGAAGCTTGTGCGCGTAGGAGAGCACCTCCGCAAAGCTGTCGTCCTGCTGGATGCCCGCCGCTGTGAGAGCCTCCTCATCGACAAACGGCCGCGCCATTATCTCAAGAAACATATCATACCGCTCGGTAAGGAACTTTTCCGAGGACATACCCTGAGGTATCTTTCCCAGAGCGTCGCACACCGCAAGCTGGATGAGGTCGGTCGGTGCGGCAGAGATATCGAACAGCCTGTTCGTTTTTTTTATGCGCGAACGCGCCCCCGCGAGAATGTTCGGTTCCATGTGGAGCTCTGTCATGTTCAGCACATAATGAACGGTATCGTCATCATAACCGAAACGTTCAAGGAACCTGCGCACTATCGGCAGACCCTCGATCTCATGCTTTATCGAATGGACGACACCGTTCACCTCGGCGGTGCTGACCGCCTTTCCGAAGTCATGGCAGAGCGCCGAAAGCATGAATCCGAGGGGCTTTTCCACGATGCCGCGCCGCTTTGCAGCCTCGTCGGTCACCATCATGGTATGCACCCACACATCGCCCTCGCGGTGATAGTTAGTATTCTGCGGCACGCCGATAAGCGCTTCCAGCTCCGGAAAATACCCGTCAAGCTGTTCCGAACCGCGCAGATCCTCAAAATAAGCTGACGGCTCCTCCGTATGCAGGAGCGCGTTTTCAAGTCCTACGCGCACCGTTCCGTTATCCATCATCATCCCCCTGTTCCCCGTTCAGCAGATCATACTGCCGCCTGATACGTTCCGCCGCCTGTTCCCTCAGACCTGCGGGAGCAAGTATCTCTATCACAGGACCGAAGCTCAGCAGACGTATCAGCACTTCTGTTTCGTCCTGCTCGTCATACCACAGTTCAACGGTATATTCGCCTGTTCCGAGGTCGCGGACGGTGTGCTTCTCGTATGATGCGAATTCCATCATGAAGCGTTCCACGCCGTTGCGCTCGGTGGTGACCTTTATCACAGCGGGCTCTTTGCACCTGCGCGCGGCGAAATAGTCATCGGGCGAGATATCCGTGCGGAACACACGTCCGGTATCTTCTATCTTCGTTATGCGACCGATATTTATTATCCCGCTGCTCCTTTTCCTGTCATTGCGGAGAAGATAGCAGTAGGCGCGGAATTTCCCGTTTTTCGGCGAGTACTCCGTCTTCAGCAGGACAAATCTGCCGCGTATCGTATTTCCGCGCCCCGAAACGAATTCGATATACATTATCCTGCGGTGCTTCACGGCATCGAGCACGGCGCGGAAATTTGATATGTACTTCTCATCCGTGATATCATCGCTGTCGGCATATCTGTCGGTCACGCGGAAATGTCCGGGGCGGTAGAGCGGCGTTACGTCCGAAAGGTATCCATCGAGCCGCGATATCGTATCATCGTCCATGAACAATCTCGTGCGGGGGTCGGAGAGCTTCGCTTTCAGCCACATCTTCTGGAGCTTCGTTATGATATGCGGCGGCGCGTTCCTTGTGATGCGGACGAGCCTGCCGTCCTCGGCGCGCCTGAAAAGCCCCCAGTCCTCCGCGCCGGGAATGAGCTTCTGCGGCAGGAACAGCACCGAATCACGAAAACCGCTGCGCGCTATCTCGTCGCGGACGGCTTTTTCGTCACAGCTCTCCTTTTCGAGCAGCCTTGACGCTATGCGGAAATATGTGCCGTATATCTCACTGAATATGTTCATCGCTGCCTCCGTAAATTTCCTTCATGCGGGAAATATCACTGCAGAAGCGCTTTCTCATCGCTTCGTACCCGCCCTCCACGCTGACTATGCGCCCGATGAAGGTCTTCGCCCAGTGCATCATCTCGTTAGGGTCGTGGATATCGGCGGTGAGCGTGTAGAGGTGCTCGCCTGTCTTTTCAAGGACAGCGCACCGCTTTTCGCGCTCCAGCCGTTCTATTATAAACGGTTCCTTTTCCTCATCCGCGAAAAATGTGATCTTTATCGGGGTGACGTTTCCCGTCTCGCGGCGCATACCGAACGATACACCGAAGCATTTTTCGATATTCCGCCTGTACTGTGCATACAGCCTGTCGTAATCATCGCAGACCGCTCCCTTTTTCACCTGCTTTATAAAATCAAGGCGGAAAGCATTGAAGCGGCGGTATTCCGGAATATACGCCGCGAGGTAGCGTCTGCCCGTCTGCATCGAAACGAGTATCTGCATCGGCACCGTCAGCACGGCGCCGCCCGTCCTGTCCGCCGAAAAAGAGCTGAACGTCAGATACGCTTTGCTGTCGATGCTGTCTATTATATCCGGGATAATGATATCCTCGAGGGTGTGTATCATATAGTTGTGCTTGATGAAGAACAGGTCGTTCTTCATATCCGCCGCTTTCAGTATGCTGTTGCCTATCACGCCGAAGTCTTCCGTTTCCGAGAAGAATTTCACGGTATCGTCCAGCCCCGCGAATTTGCTGAAAATATCTCCGATGCGGCTGTCCGACAGGGTATAGTACATGGTCTTGCCCTTTTTTTCGCAGAGGACGATGCCCTCATCTGCGTACTCCTTCAGCTTTGAGCGCACGAGCTGTTCATCGAAAAGCTGCTCGTATTCGCTGTTGATTATATCGGTGATCTCCCTTATCGTGCGGCTGCTGCCGTCACAGAGGACGTCCTCTATAAGGAAATGCAGCTTTATATCATTATCGGTGAAGCTTTTTGAATAGTATGCATTGTAAAGCGGATTTTCGGGGATATGCCCGCTATCGACCGATATGGACACGCTGCGTCCGCGCACGGAATCGTCGTAGCGTATGCATCCGCCGAGCCAGCTTTCCACACGGCGCTTTTCATCGTCGTAGGTACGGACGCTCCTGCGGTCGAAATCGCTGCGCACCTTGCAGCCGTATATAAAGAAATCGCGCACATAATCGCGTATCTTGTCGAAATTCTTGATCAGCTCGGAAAATCCCGCCATAAATTATCACCTCTTTGTTAATCACTACCCACAACTTAAGCGTAAAATGCGGCGTAAGCCGCGAGTAAAGTTTTCGGTCAAGGCGGGGTGCCCCCGCGGTCGC
>CAMVPV010000260.1 GCA_947169455.1 uncultured Clostridia bacterium
GCGGACTTCAACAAGAATTCCCATTTCGGCTCCTCGCTTACCATAGATGAAAAGGCTCTTGCCGAAAACTGCGGAGATACGCTTAAAAATATGCACGAGGCGTTCTTCATCTGGCTCTGCCGCGATGAGATACGCAAAGGACGCAATATCGAGGCGGGCTATTCCACATATCTGAAATTATTCTTCAAATCCAACTGTGACAGGATAGCCGCTCTCAACGGCGGAAATGCCTATGTTGCGGCTGAGGATATCGTCCCCCTCAAGGAACGCTTCATCAGTGAGATAGGCTCTGACCCTGCGCTCTACAAGAGCATCAAGGACTTCTTTGCAGGGTATATCTACGGATACTATTTCAATTTTCTCACCGAACAGCAGTCCATGCTGAAATATGCCGAATTTCTCGTATGCATGGGCATCATGACCGGAAAGCTCACCTCCTCCGTGGCAGCCCAGCAGAAGGTGCTCCTCAGAATGGCGAACCTGCTCACCCACGACCGCATAAAGTATGCGGCAGGATTTGTCCCCGTGGATGTCGTATCGGAGATAATACTTTCAAGGCTCGCATTCCTGAACTATACCGATGCTGAAAACGCAAAGTCTGTTGCATTCGTGAATGACTACCTCAATTCGCACTACGAGACACAGACCGATTCCGAGGGCAATGCTCTCATATCGGCGTCGGCGCTGTGTGATGCAGCAAGCGGCATCACCGGCAGCTATATCAGTGTAAAGGCACGCTCCGCCGAGATATATGATACCTGCTTTGCAGGAGATATGCTCAACATCGACGGCACAGCCGAACCCGACGAGGGATATACCCCTGACGGCATAGCTGCTGCCATCTGCGGAAAACTCTCTGCAGAGCTCGTTGCGTACTTCGATTCCGGCAGGGAACCCGAGCTCGATGTATCGCTCGAATCCGGAACTATCGGATATAAGTACCCGCTGATCTACCGCGACGGCGATGATATGTGGTACTCCGAAGCATACAGGGCTGCTTTCGACGAAACGAGCGAGGAACTCTTCTTCGCGCCGGCGGATGTTTCCGCACTGCCGCTGAAGGACTTTGCATTTGCGGCAGAACTGCTCGCATCAAATCCTGTACGCGATATGACGAACGGAATCGGAACAGGCTTCTCCGTGAGAAAGGACAAGCTGCCGCTGCTCGGTGAGATAGCTCAGATCAGCGGGAACATGATGCTCTCTGAGACAAACCGCAGGATGTTCGTCCTCGAAAAGCTGATGCATATCATCGCAGGAAGCTGCACCGCAGACAAGTATAATGCCGCCGTTGAAAAGAACATTTACGGCACAAAGCTGTATGAGGAATATATCCGCTTCCGCATGACACGCCTGCTCGATAAGGGCATGGAGAGCCTTGACGACAAGAAGCAGCTCCTTGCCGAGATAAACCGCCTGTGATCAATTTACGATACGCATAAAAAACCGCACAGAACAGGTATCGCCTGTACTGTGCGGTTTTTGTCTGCCGTTACGTGCTCCTCCCCTCGCGTTCGGCAGCGAGGAGCTTTTCCGTCTTTTCCATCTGATAGCGGTTCGGTCGGTACATCATGTCATACTGACGCACAAAATCCAGCGCGGCGTTTTCACTCATGGGCTTGCTCATGAGGAAGCCCTGGATATAATCGCAGTTCATCTCCGCGAGCGAATTATACTGCGCAACAGTCTCAACGCCTTCCGCCACGGTCTTTATCCCCATCTCATGCATCATATCTATGATGCTGTCGGTTATCATATAATCCTTGGTGCGGTTCGTTATCTCATCCACAAATGATTTATCCACCTTCAGGCAGTTCACGGGGAGATCCTTGAGATAGGTGAAGTTTGAATATCCCGTGCCGAAATCATCGAGCGCTATGCCGATGCCGAGGTCGGTTATCTCCCGGACGACCTTGTCCTGGCGGCTCACAAAATCGAGCATAAGGCTCTCGGTTATCTCAACCTGTATATTCGCAGGATCGACATTCGTTATTTCGAGCACCCTGCGGATATCGGCGATATAGCCCTTCTTTTCAAGCTGGCGCGGAGAAACGTTTATCGACATCACGATATCCGGCTTGTATTCGGACAGCTTTTTCAGAAAACGACAGGCTGTCTCGAATATCCACATACCGATATCAACGATAGCGCCCGTTTCCTCGGCGATGTTCACAAACTTTGACGGCGGCACGAAGCCGAGCTCGTCCGATTCCCAGCGGAGAAGCACCTCAAATCCGTGGATGCTGCCGTCCCCTATCGAAATTATCGGCTGATAGTTGAGGAAGAACTCATTGTTCCTGAGTGCGGTCGAGAGCTTCTGTGCTATGGTGGATTTGTTCACGATGCTTTTTCGCAGGGCACTGCTGTAATAGTTCGTGTAGTTCCTGCCGCGGTTCTTTGCAAGGCTGAGCGCTATATCCGCATTGCGCAGAAGAATGTCAGCGCTGTCGCCGTCATCGGGAAAAACGGTAACTCCCGCCGAGCATTTGATCTGGAGATTGACTGCAAATACCTGCATAGGCTCTTCAAGGTCGTAACGCAGGCGTGACATCAGCTTTTCTACCGGATTGGAGTTGTACTTGTCAAGCTCGGTGAGCGCCACGAATTCATCCGAGCCGAAGCGGTATATCCTGCGGAAGATATTCTTCAGCTTCGCGGAAAATTCCTTCAGCACCTGGTCGCCGTACTTGTGACCGAACACCTCATTTATCCACCGCAGATTATCGATATCTATCATCACCACCGCAAACCCGCGGGAATTGTCATCGGTGCGGCAGGCGATCAGATCATCGATATTCTCATACATCTTCATGCGGTTTTTCAGTCCGGTGAGCATATCGAGGTTGGAGTAGTCATCGATGAGGGCATTCTTGTCCTGAAGGTCCTGTGCAAGTTCATCGACCGCACAGGCTATCATGCCTATCTCATTTGTACTGTCGGAGCCTATCCTGAAATTGTAATTTCCGGAGGATATCTCCCCTATCGAGCGGGATATGGCAGGTATCTCACGGCATTCATATTTTACTATGCTGATGACGGCTATCACCATTATGGTGAGCAGTGCGGCAAGGAGCAGCAGTTCACTGCGCAGAAGAGTCATCGTGCTTGAAAATTCCTTGTCCGAATCATACAGTATGATAACTTCCCAGCCTGTTTCCGGTGCTATGATATAGCTGGTGTTGCTGAACTCATATTCGTTCTTGCGGAAAATGCCTTCCGCGATGGCAGCTATGCGGGCAGGATCCGCATAATCAGATCTGACGCGCGGAGAATAGAGCACCGAGCCGTATCTGTCCGCTATTGCCATGCAGCAGTTCTGCGGAAATGTGAATTTATCGAAGTAGCTGCCTATAACGGCAAAGGTCGTTTCGGAGCCCACAAATCCGATGAGGTTCCCGTTCTCGCTCACGGGGACTATCGTGAGCAGGCCTTCTTCTCCGCTTATCGGACATTTGCGGGTATATACGCAGGAATACTTCTTGCCGCCGGAGCAGTAATAGGAGTACCACTCCTCCTGTTCGAGGGTGACGGTGCCC
>CAMVPV010000261.1 GCA_947169455.1 uncultured Clostridia bacterium
GCGGAAGAAGTTGACGGCATCACGCTGAAAGCGGTGACGGCGAACTTCGTGATATCACTGGGTCTGGGTGCGGTGTTCTCACCGAATGATTATTTTCTGCCGGGCAAGATATGGGACGGCAGCATTTCGACCGAGCTGCTGCGGCCGGTCAGCTTCAAGGGGAGAATGATAGCGGAGAATATCGGAAATTCTCTTTTCAACCTGATATTCAAATTCATCCCGGTGCTCGCCGTGGCACTGCTCACCACCGGAATGAGTGCGCCCGCCGGTCCCGCTGAGTTCCTGCTGTTCCTGCTGAGCGCCGTGCTCGGCTTCGGAGTGCTCTTTGCGATAAGCTTTGCGGTGCAGATGACCGCGTTCTGGCTGATAAATATATGGAGCCTGATCACGATAAAGAATGTTTTCGTGAATGTGCTTTCCGGCTCGATGATACCGCTGTGGTTCATGCCCGGATGGATGCGTTCGGTATTGGATCTCACGCCGTTTTCGTCGATATACTTCACACCCGTGCAGATATATCTCGGTCAGCTCTCCGGCGGCGAGATAGCGGCTAAGTGCGGGATACAGATAATATGGACAGTGCTTATCTGGCTTATCGGCGATCTGCTGTGGAAAAAGGGTCAGCGCAAGCTCGTTGTACAGGGAGGATGAAATGAGAGACACTCTGCATCTGATGGCGGTATATACAAGAACGACCGCAAGAGCATGGTTCCAGTACCGGATAGATGCCGTGCTCAAATCGCTGGCTGTATTCCTGCGAGAGGCTACCGGCATCATCGTGATCTGGTTCACGCTTCTGAAATTCGACACACTGAACGGCTGGGACATCTACGAGATGCTTTTCCTGTTCAGCCTGCTTTTCCTCACCTACGGAATAATGATAATATTCTTCACGGGGCTGCGTGATTTCGGCAGCACGGTGCGGGACGGCAGCTTCGACAGGTTCCTTCTCCGCCCGTGCGGGCTGCTGTTCCAGATCATATTCGTCAATTCCGACTGGTTCGCGGCGATCGGACACGGCGGGCTGGGGATCGTGCTGTTCCTTCTGTCGGCGGGAAAGGTCGGCATAAAATGGGATATTTTCAGTGCGCTGTATTATATATTCACAGTCGCAGGCGGCGTTCTGATACAGGGTGCCGTATTCCTGCTGCTCGCCGCGCTGAATATCTATCTGCTGCAGACCGACAGCCTCAAGGAAATGCTTTACTGGAATATGCGCAAATTTGCGGGCTATCCGATAAGCATATTCAATAAGTTCATTCAGATAATAATGATATACGTAATGCCGTTCGCGTTCGTAAATTATTTTCCTGCGCAGTTCCTTCTGCGGAAAAGCGATATGTCGGGCTATCCCGAGGTATATATGTACCTCACGCCCGTTATCGGAGCCGTTATGTACCTTGCGGCATATCTTTTCTGGCGGTTCAGCATACGGTTCTACAAGAGTTCGGGTAATTGATGCCCGTACCTGTCAGCAGCTGCAAAAATAATCCCCGAACAGGAACACGCTCCTGCTCCGGGGATATTTTATTCATATATCATATTCCAGCGCCGCACCCACCCGGGTATTTTTCTTTATCTTCGCCGCTGATGCCGATGACGGGAATCAACACCCATGTGTCGGCGACTTCTTTTATTTCTCCGGCACTCTGAAAGAAAAAATCCAAGTGCAGTCTTTCGACCGGAACTGATTGATATGAGAATTTTCCATGTAAGATCACTCCTCATCCTCTTCAAAAAAGTAAAAAGGCTTGCCTGCGCAAAACATAGTATTTTCGTTTACTTTCTTTGCTTTTTCTATTATCTCCGGTGGAGTATCTTTTTTGAATTTACGTGTATCTTCAATCAGGTATTTTTCCCATTCTATCGGAATATCGACTAACATAACATTTCTCCTTTATGTGGGCAGAATATCATAATTACCATATTCATCAATGCAATATCGTCGATAAGCTACAACTTTACCAGCAGAATCTCTGACCGATCTTTTGAAATAATAATCAGTCCTGTTAGTATGAACATCTGTTTTATACAGTGTAAAATTATCTTTATTATACGCAATTTTATCACCATATACGTTTGTCAGTCTATTAATCAACAGTGATAATATTTCCTGCTCATTCATCCGGTATCCTCCACAAATGCAGCCTTTATGATTTAACGCTCCAGTAATCTATGTGCAAAATCTTTATGAAATGTATTTTGCCTTTTATCTTTATCATGTGCTGTTCACTCCTTACTTTCCCTGGCGGAGTTTCCACGATATTGCTTCAAACAGGTTTTCATCAACTTCAACATCTTCTGGGCGATCGGGCCATCTGACACCATAACGTTCGCGGTATTCGCGACACAGTTCATTTTCCTTCATACTTAGATATTCTTTATAGGTCTTTTTTTCCATATTCTTACCCCCCTGCTTTTAACATCAGACATACTATTTTCGTTGAAGCCCTTATTGTCGATTTGCATGAACCCCGGACATTGCTTTGGTAATGCCTGCCGTAAAACAAGATGCAGCTTTCTGTTCAGCTGAGATCTATCGTGACCGATGTGCTTTTGTCAAGCTCTATGCGGTATGTGTTCCTTCCGTCCTGCTGACCGGTCAGTGTGACCGCGCTGTCTGACACTACCGTTTCGTTTCCGCCCGGAGAGATGACCGTTATCTCTATCGGGTAAGCGGTAAAATATATCCCGCTGAAATCCGGCGGTATCTCCTTTGAATCCAGCAGCACAGTGCACTTGCTCTCATCGTAGTTTATCGTCACATCAGACCGATTACCGGACGGAAATACCTTGTCTATCATTGCGGGGAACGCATCGTAGCGCTCATCGAGGAAATTGATGAAATTCGCAGCCTGACCGTCAAAATAGTTTTCTGCTCCGTTTTCCAGAAGCCACGAGGGACCGAACCTTTCAAACGTCGCGGGGACGTAGTTCCTATATACATCATATACACGGAGCGCTGTTCCGGTCGCCCTGCTGCGCTCAAAGCATATATTCCTCATATCACACAGCGAATTCACGAGCATTCCACGGAAAGTGTCACTTTCCATGAGCTTTCGGAAGAACGCAAGCTGAGAACGGAAATATTTTCCGTCCTTGCCGACGTCGTCCGGCAGCGGCGTTTCCATTGCATCCTTCAGATTGTTGAAGCTGTACTCCCTGCTGTCATATACCCCCGAAGAAAAATCCGTATCATACACCATCATGCGCCATCTGCCGTCCGCCCTTTCGCGGCTGTCGTCCGTCCTGCGGACACGCCACATAGCCCAGTTGTTCTCATGCAGTATGCCGTCAGAATTATGTATGTACAGGTTCATGGCTATATAATCCGCATATATTTTCAGATCTATCATTTCCGACAGCTTCCTGTAATTCTCCGCATCGTTCAGATCGTTCTCCATTGCAAAATCATACATATCGTAATATAATTGCAGGTCTTCCTCTTCTCCGTCCTCTATGTCTCCCTCCTTGATGATAACTATGTTGTCAGCGTCAAAAACATCATCCTTTTCGGTGCTGTAATTG
>CAMVPV010000262.1 GCA_947169455.1 uncultured Clostridia bacterium
ATGTCGCAAGAATATAATACCATATATTTCGGAAAATTGCAAGCATTTTTAAAAATATAGTCTGACACACTAAACCGCCCTGCCGTAAAAATCCGGCAGGGCGGCGCTTCGTCCTCGTTATAATATGCTATTAATGCAAATTATGAGCGGTTCCGGGGCGGTTTTGAATATCCCGGCGGTTATCTCGTCGTCGAACGTGAATATGCCAGTCGCCTTGGCTTCCTCAAACGGATAGACAAGGACTTTCTTGTTCATCGGGTCAACTATCCAGTATTCGCGGACGCCCGCCTTCGCATACAGAGCGAGCTTTTCGACGGTATCGTGCTCCGCGTTCGTCGGCGAAAGTATCTCGATTACCCAGTCGGGCGCGCCCACACAGCCGTGCTCGTTGAACTTGCTGCGGTCGCATACCACAAAGATGTCAGGCTGCACGGTATCCTCATCGTTTAGCTTTACATCCGACGGAGCAACTATGACCTCGCAGGAGCCGTTATTGTCTTCAATGTAGTTTCCGATCTTTCTGCTGAGTCATGAAACAATTTACTGATGAAGAAAGTCAGGAGAAGGAGACATAGCATATATCTCCCCGCTCACAAGCTCATAGCGCCCCTCAAGGTCTGTCATAGCGAGAAACTCATCGGAAGTGTATTTTCTTTTCTTTTCTTCGGACAGCATAGCGATCCCCCCTGCTATACGTTATTACCGTTTCTTATATATTTTTTGAGAGGATTTGTCAAGCATATAAAAGCCCGCGGTTCTGCTCCGGAAATCGTAGGGAGCTTACGGGCGATAGTTTAATCCGCGTTCCTGCTTGCACAATGGCTGATCTGTTTTATCGTTATCCCGCAATTATCAGGTCTGCGAGCTGAAACCCGAGTATGCCGACTATGCACACAACGCTTCCCGCAAGGTTCAGTCCCGTCGGACGGGTGCTCTTGCTGAACAGGCCGACAAAGAAAATAACTATCAGTATCATCGGCGGTATAAACGAGAAGTTCGTGAGGCTCTCGGCGGCAACAGCATTTTCTCCCATGAGTCCGAACGCATTCGGGATCTTACAGAGCACCACTATCAGCAGGCCTTTCATTCCCTCCGGGCTTTCCTTCGGTATCGTCCACGGCTTCGCGGCGGGAAGCATCACGGCCGCCAGCACGATAAGCGCGAACAGCAGCGTCAGCGTCGAGGATATGTACGGTTCCGCCCACTTCATCACAAAGCCGTAGCCGAAGCGCGCCGCGAGGTATAAGAGCAGCGGTATCACGATCTTTCTGTATTCCACCTTGCCGCGGCCGGATATCGCGATCATAGCGAGCCCTGCCGTTGTAAGCACAATGAACAGTATTTTCAGCGGTTCGGGCGTGAAGCCGTACATCACCGCATCGGTGAAATACGACACGAACAGCAGTATGCCCACCCACGCTTTGAGCTCGAACGCGGACATCGTTTTGAGTATCTTCGCGCTCATGTCGAATTCGAGATATTTCGACAGCGCGATAAGTAAGATACAGGCCGCCGCCTGCCAGGTGAACGTGAGCGTCCTGTCCGCCCACGGCAGCAGCATTGCGAGGAACGGCGCCGTTCCCGCAGCCATAAGGAATGTGAGTTGTGCGCCGTTGTATTTTGCCTTACTGACAGCGTATTTGTCGTTCAGAGAAGTGATCGTGTAAAGCCCGACCACAGCTAGCATTAAAAGCATAAAACGGTCTCCTTTTAAACAGTCTTTCAGCATTATAACACAAACTGTCCGATATTTCAATAGCTTATCGGAATTAATCGGGACCTGCGCTGCAAATGTCGGGTAAATACACAGACTGCGGGCAGGATGCTTCGTTACTTTTTTTCAGTCGGAAATTATTATGGACAAATGTCGGATTTGGGGTTATAATAGAAAAAACATTATAAAACAGTGTGACCTTTCGGCACAAAATGCCGTCTTTTATATTGAAGGCATATTTACGCGGAACGGAGGATAAAATGCAGGACGAACAGATAATCGAGCTGTACTTCGCGAGAAAAGAAAGCGCCATCGCCGAGACCGACATAAAATACGGCCGGTACTGCCTGACGATAGCGTACAACATTCTCCGCAACA
Source organism: uncultured Clostridia bacterium (assembly GCA_947169455.1). Next base: position 2,093 of record CAMVPV010000262.1, read on the forward strand.
ACGAGGACAGCGAGGAATGCAAAAGTGATACATATATGAAGACATGGAATGCCATACCCCCGGGCAGGCCGGGGAATTTCCGCGCCTTTATCGGCAGGATAGCCCGCAATCTCGCACTGGATATGTACGAGAAGCTGCACCGCAAAAAGCGCAATATAAACAGCACCGAGGCAATACTTGACGAGCTCGCCGAGTGTATTCCCGACCCGAACTCCGATATCGGAAAAATGAGCGAGGACAGCGAGCTGCGGGACGCGATAAACAGCTTTCTCGGCACACTCTCCGAGGAAAATCGCAGGATATTTGTGCGGCGGTACTGGTACGCTTCGCCGATAGAAGACATTGTGAGAGATTACGGCTACGGCAGGAGTAAGGTCAAGATGAGCCTGCTGCGGACGCGCGAGAAGCTGAAAGACTACCTTGAAAGCGAGGGGATCACCTTATGAAGGAAATGAGAATAATGCGAGCGATAGGTGAGATCGACGATACGTACATCGAGGAAGCAGCCCCCCGTCAGAACCGCGGTGCAATGCACTTCATGCCGTGGGCAAGATATGCCGGCGCAGCGGCGGCAGCAGTGCTCGTGACCGGGCTGGGAGCTTTCGCAGCATACTTTGCAAACAATAACGTCGGCGTTGATATTCCTGCGCAGACGACATCCGTAACGTCGCAGCCGGCCGTAACTTCACAGACTGCCGAAACATCGCAGCCGGCCGTAACTTCACAGACTGCCGAAACATCGCAGCCTGCGACCACATCGGAGACCGCCGCGGACACGACAGACGAGCCGATCGTACTGCTCAGCACCCCGTTCGAGTATTATGACACGCTCGAAGAAGCAGCACAGGCAATCGGATTCGACATGACCGCGCCGGAGAGCTTAGGGAAATTCACAGAACGTTCTGTTGCAACGATAGACGGGGAGATACTTGAGCTTGCCTACTATGACAAGGATGACAACCGCGGTCATAATATCCGCAAAGCGAAGGGCAGCGGGGATATCAGCGGCGACTACAGCATCTACGACTTCACCGGAACGGTAGATGTGGAAGGAAGAACTGTCACGATGTCCGGAAACGGCGACAAGGTGTTCATGGCGGTATGGACCGACGGAGATTTCTCATATTCCGTGAACACCGATGAAAACGGGCTTTCACAGGCGGAAATGGAAGAAATTATAAAAAATGTAAAATAATTTTCAAAATAGTGTGACCTTTCCGAAAAAATGCCGTCTTTCAGAGTGAAAGCAGCAAATATACTGCCGGATCACAAAATCAATTGACAAAAAGGAGAAAACATCATGAAAAACACAGTTAAATTCACAGCAGCAGCTATGGCAGCAATTATGGCAATGTCCTTCACGGCATTAACAGCATCGGCAATGTACACCGGAGAGGACATCGAATACGGCGAGGATGAAATGCACA